>NZ_JBHTWX010000062.1:0-52268 GCF_042792155.1 Kitasatospora sp. NPDC056651
CTGGAAGACGGCGACCACGGCGCCGAGCGCGGCGACCACCGAGAGCAGGAAGCCGAGCGCCGCCTTCAGCGGGACGAGGATCGAGCGGAAGACCACCAGCAGCAGGATGACGGCCAGGCCGACCACCACGGAGAGGTAGGGCAGCAGTGCGTCGGACATCTTCTGCGAGACGTCGATGTTCATCGCCGTGGTGCCGCTGACCAGGACCGTCGCGCCGGTGGCCGACTTCAGGCCGGCCGCGTCGCCGCGGATGGCGTGCACGATGTCCTTGGTCTTGGCATCGCTCGGACCGGTGGCCGGGACGGCGTTCAGGATGGCGGTGTCGCCGGCCTTGTTGAACATCGGCGGCGTCACCGCGACGACCCCGGGCACGCCGGAGACCTTCTTCTCGACCGCGTTGACGGCGGCCTTCGGGTCGGTGACGCCCTTGACGTCGACCATGACCGTCAGCGGGCCGTTGAAGCCCGGGCCGAAGCCCTCGGAGAGCAGGTCGTAGGCACGGCGCTGGGTGGTCGAGGTCGGCTTGGCCTCGTCGCCCGGCAGGCCGAGTCGCAGGTCGAGCGCCGGGGCGGCGAGCACGCCGAGGCCGATCACACCGCCGAGCAGCACCGCGAGCGGGCGGCGCACGACGAAGCGGGCCCAGCGGGCACCGCCGTTCTCCTTCGCGGCCGGGGCCGCCGCACCGCGGGCCTTGCGGGCCTTGCGCGGCAGCGCCTTGCGGCCGAGGAAGCCGAGCAGCGCGGGCACCAGGGTGAGCGCGACCAGCACGGCGATGACGACCGTCCCGGCGGCGGCCATGCCCATCTTGGCCAGGATCGGGATGCCGACCACGGAGAGGCCGGCCAGCGCGATCACCACGGTGAGGCCGGCGAAGACCACCGCGGATCCGGCGGTGCCGACCGCCCGGCCGGCCGCCTCCTGGGGTGCCCGGCCCTCGGCGAGCTCCGCGCGGTAGCGGGAGACGATGAACAGCGCGTAGTCGATGCCGACCGCGAGGCCGAGCATCATCGCGAGCGTGCCGGTGGTGGTGGAGAGGCCGAGCGTGCTGCCGAGCGCCGCGATCAGCGCCATGCCGAGGCCGACGCCGACGATCGCGGTGAACAGCGGCAGGCCGGCCGCGAGCAGCGAGCCGAAGGTGATCACCAGGACGACGGCGGACAGCGCCATGCCGATCGCCTCGCTGCTGCCGCCCGCATCGGGCTTGGCCATCAGCGCGTTGCCGCCGATCTCGACCTTGAGCCCGGCGTCCCGGCCGTGCTGGGCGGCCTGTTCCAGGGTGTCGGTGGCGGCCTTGGAGACCTCGCCCGCCTTGGCGGAGTAGTTGACCGTCGCGTACGCGGTGGTGCCGTCCTGGGAGACGGCGCCCTGCATCTTGAACGGGTTCACCGCGCCGGTGACCTGCTCGGACTTGGCGACCTCGTCGACCGTGCGCTCGACCGCCTGCTGGTTGGGGGCGGCGGTGATCTTCTGGCCGGAGGGGGCGACGAACACGATGCGCGCCGAGGCCCCGTCGGCGTGGCCGCCGGGGAAGCGCTCGTTCATCAGGTCGAAGGCCTTCTGCGCTTCCGTGCCCGGCATCGCGAAGCCGTCGTCGGGTGCGGCGGGTGCCTTGGCCGCAAGGACCCCGACGGCCGCCAGCACGGCGACCCAGAGGAAGGTCACCAGCCGGCGCCGGACGAAGGTCCATCGGCCCAGACGGTAGAGGAACGTGGCCACGGGAGAGCGGACTCCTTCGGATGCGGTTCTCGGACGCGCCGAGGCGGGCCGGACGTCCTGGTGGACGCGGTCCGCCGCAGCATGACCAATCGTTGATCGCCGACCCCTCATCCGTCGTCGTCCGTGCGCAGGCCGTTTGCGTACTGCGGACGCAGTAGGGCCCTCCCCCGTACGGAGGAGCACTCCTCCCACCCCGGAAGCACTGCTCCGACCTGCGGCGGAGGCAGGTTCGGTCACCCGGGCGGACCGCGACGGCGGGCCGCGGCCCGGTGGGCGAAGTAGCGTGATCCTCCTGACCCGTCCGCTTTCCACGCGGTTCGGGAGGATCCGACCCGATCGGTGCTGCTTCCGCAGCCCGCCGCCGGAGGTGCCCCATGGGCGTTCCAGCCGCCCGCATCGTGTTCGACGAGAGCGACCGCGCGGCGGTCGCCGAAGCGGTGACCGAGATGCTCGGCACCGGCTCGCTCACCCTCGGTCCGTGGACCGAGCGCTTCGAGCAGGCCTTCGCCGCCGAGCACGGCGCCTCGTACGCCGTCGCGGTGAGCAGCGGCACGGCGGCGCTGGAGGTGATCCTGCGCGGCGTCGACGTCCGGGGCCGCGACGTGGTCGTCCCCGCCGTCACCTTCTACGCGACCGCCGGCGCGGTGCTGCACGCGGGCGGCCGCCCCGTGTTCGCCGACGTCGACCCGGCCACCCTCGCGCTCTCCCCCGAGACCGTGGAGGCGGCGCTCACCCCGGACACCGCCGCCGTCGTCCTGGTGCACATCGGCGGACTGGTCGGCCCGCAGGCCGGCGCCCTGCGCGCGCTGTGCGACCGGCGCGGCATCCCGCTGGTGGAGGACGCCGCGCACGCCCACGGCAGCAGCTTCGACGGACGCGCCGCCGGGACCTTCGGCCTGGCCGGGTCCTTCTCCTTCTACCCGACCAAGGTCACCACCAGCGGTGAGGGCGGGATGATCCTCACCGAGTCGCCGGAGCTGCGCGACGAGGCCCGGGTCTACCGCGACCAGGGCAAGGGCTCCTTCACCACCAACCACCACGTCAAGCCCGGCTACGCCTGGCGGATGAGCGAGCCGCACGCCGCGATCGGCGCCGTGCACCTGCGCCGGCTGAAGGAGTTCATCGAGACCCGCCGGGCCGTCGCCCACCGCTACGACGCGGCGCTGGCGGGCCTGGACGGCCTCGATCCGGTCCTCGAACCGCCCGGCTGCCGCGGCAACTACTACAAGTACGTGGCGCTGCTGCCGCACGGGGTGGACCGGGCGGAGTTCAAGCGGCTGGTGGCCGAGGAGCACGGGGTCCGGCTGTCCGGCGAGGTCTACGACCTGCCGCTGCACCTCCAGCCGGTGCTCGCCCCCCACCGGCGCGGTCCGCTGCCGGTGGCCGAGGACGTCTGCGCGCGGCAGGTCTGCCTGCCGGTGCACTCCGACATGACCGAGGACGAGACGGAACAGGTGGTCGACGCCGTCTCCGCGGTGCACCGCCGCCTGGCCGGGTGACCGGAGCGAAGGGAGCAAGACCGTGCGGATCGCCGTCACCGGGGGCTGCGGGTTCATCGGTTCACACGTCGTGGACCATCTGATCGCGGCCGGCCACGACGTCCTCGCCGTGGACACCACCGACAAGTACCTCAACCCCGACGCCGAGCACGCGCGGCTCGACGTCCTCGACCTCAAGGCCCTGACCGCGGCGCTGGCCGGCAGCGAGGTGGTCTACCACCTGGCCGCGATGGCCGACGTCGAACAGGTGTCCGCCGACCCGGTCGGCGCGGTGCGGAGCAACATCGGCGGCACCGAGGCCGTCCTGGAGGCCGCCCGGCGCAGCGGTCTGAGCCGGACGGTGCTGGCGAGCACCGTGTGGGTCTACGGCGCCGCCCTCTCCGACGGTCAACTCGACGGCGAGGAACAGGAGTTGGACGAGCACGTGCCGATCGAGCTGGAGCACAGCGGCCATCTGTACGTGGCCACCAAGCTGGCCTCCGAGATGCTGGTGCACAGCTACCGCGAGCTCTACGGGCAGCACTTCACCATCCTGCGCTACGGCATCCCGTACGGCCCCCGGATGCGGGACGAACTGGTCGTCGCCCGGTTCGTCCAGGCCGCGCTCGCCGGACGGCCGATCACCATCGCCGGGGACGGCCGGCAGAGCCGCAACTTCGTCTACGTCGAGGACCTCGCCGACGCCCACGTCCGGGCGCTCTCCCCCGACGCCGAGGACCAGACCTTCGCGCTGGAGGGCTCGACGGCCGTCACGGTGCGGGACATCGCCGACACCGTGGACTGGCTGCTGGGCCCCGTCAGCATCGAGCACATCGACGGGCGGAAGGCCGACTACACGGGGCGGCGGATCTCCTCGGCGCAGGCCAAGCGGCTGCTGGGCTGGTCACCGCAGACCAACTTCACGGACGGCGTGCGGCGGTACGCGGACTGGTACCGGGCCTCCGTCGGCCCGGCCGCCCGCGCCTGACGGGCCGCCCGGTGCCGCACGCCCTGCTGGTCTCCGGCTCGCTCGGCCAGGGCCACGACGTGATGGCGCAGGCCTGCGCGGACACCCTGCGGGAACGCGGCTGGACCACCCACACCGTCGACGCCATGGCCCTGCTCGGGCAGCGCTCCGGCGCGGCCGGGGAGGCGGTGTTCCGCCGGCTGCTCGACCTGCCGGGGGTGTACGACGCCTTCCACTTCTCCGCACTGCGGCCGGGCGCCCGGATCGCGCTGCTCGCCGACGCGGCGGCCCGCAGCCGGCTGGTCCCGGCCCTGCGGGAGCTGGTCGAGGCGCAGCGCCCGCGACTGGTGGTCTCGGTGTTCGCCACCGCGACCTCCGCGGTCAACCGGCTGCTGCGGCAGGCGCCGGAGCGGGAGTTCCGGCACTTCGTGTTCTGCACCGACGTGACGCCGCACCGGCTCTGGGTGCAGGAGGAGACGGACCTGTTCCTGGTCACCTCGGAGGTCGCCGCGTGCGCGGTGCGGCGCTACCGGCCGGAGGCCGACGTCGTCGTCGTGCCGGCGCCGCTGCGCCGGCCGTTCTACCGGCCGCCGACCCGGTCCGCGGCGCGCTCCGCACTGGGCGTCCCGGAGGACGCCCGGTGCGTGCTGCTGATGTCGGGCGCCTGGGGGCTCGGCCCGCTCGCGCGCACCGCCGCCGAGCTGGCCGCCGCCGGGCCACACGTGCTCGCGGTGGCCGGACGCAACCGGGAACTGGAGCGCCGGCTGCGGGCCACCGCGCGCCGCCGGCCCCGGCTGCACCCGTTCGGCCACACCGACCGGATCCCCGAGCTGATGTCCGCCGCCGACCTGGTGGTCACCGCCTCGGGTGACACCTGCGGCGAGGCCCGGGCGCTGGGCCGGCGGCTGCTGCTCCTCGACGTGGTGCAGGGGCACGGACGCGACAACCTCCAGCACGAGCTGGAGCTCGGCCACGCCGAGGTCGCCACTGCCCGCCCCGCCGAGGTGGTCCGCAACGCGCTGGCCGCGCTGGGCCGCCCTGAGCCGCCGCCGTCCGTCGGCGCGACACCGGCGGCCTGGCAGGAGGGGTTCGGGTCGGCGCTGCGGCGGATCGGTCTGGGGTAGCGAGCGCCCCTCGCGGGTCGGCGTCCCCGCACAGGTCGACGTCCTCCTCGCGGGTCGGCGTCCCCGCAGAGGTCAGCGGCGGCCGAGCGGCACCCCGTGGTCGCGCAGCGGGCCGAGGGTGAGTCCGCGCGCGCGGCAGTGGGCGGCGATCAGCGGGAGGGCGGCGAGGGTGGCCCGCCAGGAGTCCGGGGCGGAGGTGCAGTCGGAGTCGTGCAGGAGGAGGGTGGCGCCGGCGGTGAGGCCGGGACGGGCGGTCGAGTAGACCGACTCGCCGGTGGCCCGCGCCGTCCAGTCGCGGCCCCAGACCGTCCACAGCACGCTGCGCAGGCCGAGGCGGCGGGCGGCGAGGGCCGGGCCGGCGGTCAGGACCCCGTACGGCGGGCGGTACCAGTGCGGGCGGGCGCCGCAGAGTCCTGCCACGGCCTCGGTGGCGCGGCGCAGTTCGCGCAGGTCGCGGGCGGGGGCCGGGTACCGCTGCGTCCGGTGGTACCAGCCGTGGACGGCCACCTCGTGGCCGCGCGCCACCAGTTCGCGGCCGAGTGCGGGGGCGCGCTCCAGCATGTCGCCGAGCAGGAAGAAGGTGGCGCGGGCGCCGAGTTCGTCCAGCGCGTCGAGGACGTACGGGGTGCCGCGCGGATCGGGGCCGTCGTCGAAGGTCAGGGCGACGTGGCCCGGTGTGGTGCCGTGGCCCGCGGTGCGGCGGGCCAGGGTGCGGCGCAGCGGCGGTAGCCGGACGGCGGCCGGGGCGAGGTGCAGGAACTCGACGGCCGCCGCGGTGGCGAGCGCTGTCGCGGCGGCGGTGCCCGCCCGGTGCGCGGCGGCGCTCACCCGAAGCGCGCGGCCATCCGGCGGAACACGCCGGGTGCCACGCCGTGGACGCGGGCCGGGAAGCCGAGCCACTGCGGGACGTAGAGCCGGTCGCGCCCGGTGGCGATGGTCGCGACCACGGTGTCCGCGACCCGCTCCGCCGGGACCGGGCGCGGCCGCTCGCGCTGGTACGGGGTGCCGCGCCGGTCGAAGAACGGGGTGTCGACCGCTCCCGGCAGCACCAGGCGCACCCCCACCCCGGTGCCGCGCAGCTCGTACCAGAGGCTCTCCGCGAACATCGTCAGCCCGCCCTTGGTGGCCGCGTACCCGGACTCCTCCCGGACGCCGACCTGGCCGGCCATCGAGCCGATCAGCACGATCCGGCCGTGTCGGCGCTCCAGCATGCCGGGCAGCAGCAGGCGGACCAGGCGCAGCGGGGCGGCGAGGTTGACCTCGATCATCCGGTCCAGGGTGTCGGAGGGCGTCTGCGCGTACGGGCCGCGCCAGCCCAGGCCGGCGCTGGCGATCAGGGCGTCCACCCGGCCGGCCTCGGCCAGGGCGGCTTCGGCGAGGCGGGCCGGGCCGTCCGGCTTGGCCAGGTCCTCGGGCAGGGCCCGGCCGCCGGTGCGGTCGGCGAGTTCGTCGAGGCGGGCGCGGTCGGTGCCGGAGAGCAGGGTGTGCCAGCCGGCGTCGGCCAGGCGGGTGGCGGTGGCGAGGCCGATCCCGGAGGAGGCGCCGGTGATCAGTGCGACGGGAGGGCCTGCCCGCTCCGTCCGGCGCCTCGGGGCCTCGGTGTCCGTGGCGTCCGTGGTGTCCGTGACGTCCTTCGGGTCCGACCTCCGGGGCCGGGGGTGGGGCTCCTCCGCCATCGGGCACCTGCCGCTCTGTGACCGGGTCGCCGTCCGTTTTGTCCGGCAAGTCACCTTCGCATGGCGGCGCCGCCCGGGCTACCGGGGCGGCGGGGCGGCCGGCTCCGACTCGGCGTCCCGGCGCGGGGCGGACGGTTCGGCGCACTCGCCCTCCGGCTCGCCGAAGCGGGAGAGGGCGAAGGTGCCGCCCACCGCGACCGCGAAGCCCGCCAGCGCGCACCACTCGAACCCGGGGCGGGTGGCGTCCCCGAGCACCGCCACGCCGACGAGTGCCGGGCCGAAGGTCTCGGTCACCGTTCCGGCGGCGGTCGCGGCCGTCACCGTGCCGCGCTGCAGCGCCAGGGCGTAGGCGAGGTAGCCGCCGAGGCCGCCGGCGGCGAGGGCGTAGGCGGCGGGGTCGGTGAGGACGGCGAGCGGACCGGAGGCGTCCAGGACCCGTACGGCCAGACTGGTCACGCCGAAGCCGGCCCCGGCCAGCAGGCCGAGGCCGGCCGCGGCCGCAGTGCCGTCCCGGCGTGCCAGGACCAGGGTGGCGAGCAGCATGACGGCGGTGGTGGCGAGCAGCGACCAGTGGAAGGCGGACGCGGCGTGGTTGCGGCCCTCCCGCCCGGAGCCGAGCGCCAGCAGGGTCAGTCCGACGACGACCGCGACGATGGCCGCGAGGTCCCCCCGGCGCAGCCGCGCGCCCAGCAGCCGGACGGCGGCCACCGCGGTGACGGCCAGACTGGCGTTGGTGACGGCCTGCACCAGGAACAGCGGGAGGGTGCGCAGCGCGACGATGCTCAGCACGAAGCCGACGATGTCCAGCAGCGTGCCGGTGATGAACTGCCAGGACCGCGCCAGGGCCGCCAGCAGACCCGCCCGGACCCGGTCGGCGCGCGGCGCCGACCGCGCCCCGCGGGCCTGGAAGACCGCCCCGAAGCCGAAGCAGACGGTGGCGACCAGCGCGGTGGTGAGTCCCAGCAGCATGCCTCTCCCAGCGTCGCGGGGCAGCATCGGTCCCCCACCAGTCTGTGCCAGGGGTGGCGCGGGCGCGCGGGTGGGGCGGCCGGGACGGCGCCGTTGGGCCCGCCGGGTGAACCCGCGCGGCGCGGGGTGTGGCGGCGGAGCGAATTGTGTCATGCCTCACCCATGATTCAGCACGTCATGCCACTCGCCGCATCCGGTCTGAAGATCGACTGGGCCCGGATGCCGACGTACAACACGATCATGTCGGTGGCCGCCGGGGCCGGACTGCTCCTCGTGGTGGCCCTGGGGCGCCTGCTCCTCGTCCGCCGGACCGGCGTCACGCTCGACGGCTGGGCACTGGCCTTCGCGGCGCTGGGGTTCACCCTCGTCACCACCGGCCTGCACATGACCCTGACCTGGCCGCTGGCCGGGCAGGGCTTCCCGTTCGACAACGTCATCTTCGGCGAGCCCGCCCTGGCGTTCGGCGTCTTCCTCCTCACCGCCTCCTTCTACCTCTGGAAGCGCGGCGGCGACCTCCTCGCCGCGGACGGCGCCGACCGGACGACCCGGGTCGCCGCGCCCATCTCGGTGTTCGTCTTCGGCATGGGCCTCGCCTGTTTCGGCATCGCCGCCGCGGGCTGGAGGTACACGCTCTTCGCCGCCCCGCCCGAGGAGCCCATCTCCGGGGAGTTCTCGGACTGGCCGTGGCTGGAAGCCAGCTTCATGTCCGGGCTGTACGTCCTGGTCGGCGTCGGGGCGTTGCTCTTCCCGTTCGCGCTGCGCGCGCCCAGGCGGTGGATGACCCCGGTGATCGGCGTCGTCTGGGGGCTGGCCGGGCTCGCCTTCCTGGTCTTCGGCGGGCTGAACTACTTCACCCACATCGGGCTCATCGTCAACACCATGTGAGCCGCCGACACCAGGTCGGCCCTGGCGACGCGCGGGCCCCGGCGGATTCCGACCCCCGGGGCCCGCGCGTGATTCTCAGGCCAGCTCGGGGACGAGCAGCGCGGCCGTCCGGGCGACCAGCAGGTCGTCCTTGGGGGCACCCGGGTCGGCGGGCTTGGTGGACAGGACCGCGAGGACGACCGGGACGCCCCGCGGGGTCCAGGCGATGCCGACGTCGTTGCTGGTGCCGTAGCTGCCGGTGCCGGTCTTGTCGCCGAGGGCCCAGTCCGGCGGAAGGCCCTCGCGGAAGCGGTGGACGCCGGTGGTGTTGCCGCGCAGCCAGGTGGTCAGCAGCTCGCGCTTGCGGGGTGGGAGGGCGTCGCCGAGCGCGAGGCGGCGGTAGGTGGCGCCGATGGCGGACGGGGTGGTGGTGTCGGTGGCGCGGTCGGGCTCGGCGCTGTTGAGTTCGGGCTCCCAGCGGTCCAGCCGGGTGACGCGGTCGCCGATCGAACGGGCGAAGCGGGTGACGGCGGGCGGCCCGCCGAGTTCGCGGAGCAGCAGGTTGGCCGCGGTGTTGTCGCTGTACTCGACGGCGGCGGCGCAGAGTTCGGCGACGGTCATCCCGTTCGCCAGGTTCCCGGGCAGGCCGGTGACCGGCGCGCCGCCGGCCCGCTCGAGGTCGGTGGCGGTGTACCGGATCCGCCGGGCGAGGAACCCGCCGTCGCGGTCGAGGTCGCGCAGGACGGCGGCGACCGCGACGGTCTTGAAGACCGAGCAGATCGGGAAGCGCTCGTCCGCGCGGTACCGGACGGTCCGACCGGTGGACAGGTTGCGGGCGTAGACGCCGAGGCGGGCGGAGTGCTCGCGTTCGAGGGCGGCGAGGGCCGGGTGGCGGCCGGCCTCCGCGGCCCGGTCGTCCGGTGTCGCCGCGAACGCCGGTCCGCCGGCCGCGGCGGTGACGGCGGTGACGGCGACGGCCGCCCCGAGGCCGAGGACGGCGCGGCGGCCGTGGCGGGCTTCCGAGGGCTGCGGGTGCATGCTCCTCCTCCGATCGAATGTCGCGGCGCGTGCCGCCTGCTCGACCAGCAGGACGCGAACCGCTCCCCGATGGTTCGTCAGCGGCCGGAATCCATCGGGTGGTTCACGGCTTGACGGCCACCGCCGCGTACCCCGTGGCCTCCGAGGGGGAGACCACCGTCTCGCCGGGCACCGGGCGCCACCGCGGGATCGGGACGAGGCCCGGGGCGAGCAGTGTCCAGCCGTCGAGGAAGCGGGCGATCTCCGGGCGGCTCCGGGCCTGGACGGCGGTGCCGGCCGAGGAGTAGATCCGGACCAGGTCGGCGATGTCCTCGGGGGCGAACTCCGGGGTGACGTGGGTCATCACCAGGGCGCTGCCGGGGGCGAGGGCGGACTTGAGGTGCTCGACCACCCGGTACGCGCCGAGTTCGTCGGGGACGAAGTGGAGCAGGGCGTTGAGGGAGAGCGCGACGGGCCGGGCGAGGTCGAGGGTCTCGCGCAGGCCGGGGGCGGCGAGCAGCCCGGCCGGATCGGTGGCATCGGCCTCGACGTAGGCGGTGCGGCCCTCGGGGGTGCCGGTGAGCAGGGCTTGGGCGTGCGAGAGCACGATCGGGTCGTTGTCGGCGTAGACCACCCGGGCACTCGGCCGGATGCGCTGGGCGACCTCGTGCAGGTTGGGCGAGGTCGGGATGCCGGTGCCGATGTCGAGGAACTGGTCGAAGCCGGCCTCGGCCAGCGTCCGGGTCGAGCGGTGCATGAAGGAGCGGTTGGCCCGGGCACCGGTGCGCACCCAGGGCGCCACCGCGAGGGCGTGCCCGGCGGCTTCCCGGTCGGCGGCGAAGTTGGTGAAGCCGCCGAGAAAATAGTCGTACATCCGGGCCGAGTGCGGCACGTTCAACCGCAGGTCCACGCCGTCGTAAAGGCCCATCCCGATCCTCCTCGGCTCCGTTCCCGATCGGCTCCGATCCCGATCGGTCGTTTGCTGCCCGGGGTGGCCGGGGGCCAATCACGATCCGAACACCTTCCCAGTGTTCCTATGAATCGCTGAAGCCCATGAGATGACAATCTGTATTCGGATTGCAGCCTGGAGTGACAGGCCTGATGGAATGAGGATGGGCACAGACAGCCCGACCCTCGGGTGGCCCGGCGAGCAGCCGACGGCCACGGAAAGCAGGCTCGATGACGATCGACAGGGGTGCCGCCGTGCGCGGCCACCGGGGTGCGACCACTGTGGCGTGCACCGGCCGGACGGCCGCCGGGCGCACGGACGGCCCGGAGTCCGACCTCCGTTCCGAGCACGGCCCCCGCCTGGACCTCGCCTATGCCGCCTTCTGCGAGACCCATGAACCCGCTTGGCACGCCCTCGCGTTGACCCGCATAGGCAACCGGTCCGACGCGGCGCTGGTGGTCGGGGCGGTGAAGGCCGATCTGTCCCGCTACTGGCCGCAGGTGCTGCGGTTCGAGGAACCCGCCGCCTACGCCTGGCGGTTGGCCAACCGGCACGTCTCCGACTGGGTGGCCGCCGAGGAGCCGGTCGAGGTGGAGGCGGTGACCTTCGCGGCGGTGATCGGCGCCTTCAAACAGGTGGCGAACGGGCTGCTGCACAGCGAGGCGGACGAGGTGCGGCTGTACGCGGCCATCCTCGAACTGCCGGACCGGCAGCGGGACGTGGTGATCCTGCGGTACCTGCTGGGTCTGCACGTCCAGGTGATCGCGGCGTACCTGGGACGGCCGGCGGCGACGGTGCACTCCAACCTCCGGCACGCCCGGGAGCGGCTCGCGCGCGGCCTCGGGGTGCGCGAACTCCCCGACCGGGGAGGCGAACTGTGACGGAGGGAGCCCGGCCGCGGGCTCCGGGCGAGCCGGGCCGGGCCGAAGCGGAGCGCCCGGCGGTCCGGGTGCCCAGGCCCCAACGCCCGCACGCGGAACGGATCGCCGCCCTGCGCCAGGCGCGGATCACCGCCGCGCCCGCCCACCTCCCGTCGGAGCACGAGCAGGCCGCCTTCGAACTCGGCCTGGTGGTGGCCCTGGTACTGGGCGCGCCGGACGCCTCGCGCGGACTCGACCTGCTGGTGAACGCGCGCCGGATCGAGCCGGAGGGGGCCGAGGTGTTCGGCGCGCTGCTGTACGCCACCGGAAAGGAGGAGGGCGCCGAGTTCTGGTGGCGCTTCGCGGCCGGCTCCGGCAGCGGGACGGCCGCGTACTGCCTGCACCTGCACCACCTGATGCTCGGCGAGACCGACGACGCCGACTACTGGCGGGCCTGGTCCGACCAGCTCGCCACGGCGGAACGGCCGCCCGGGCCGAGGACGTTGCGGATGACCAGACCACTGCTGCCGGACGACGTACGGCGGCACATCCTCTCCCGGGTGCACCGGGGGCTGGCCCCGCAGCTGCCGCCGGCGCTGGTCGCGGTGATCGACCGACTGCCGGTGCAGGGCGGCACCGAGGAGGAGGTGCCGAACCCCTGGGGGCTCACCTCCGGGGCGACCTCCGACTGCTCCTGGGAGGACCTCCCGAGGGGGCCGGCGGACGACCGCCGGGGCCCGACCGGGTGAGCGCCGGGGCCCGACCGGGTGAGCGCCGCGCGGACCGCCGCGCTCATCCGTTCAGGTGAGCGCGGACAGCCGGGCGGCCACGTCCAGGTCCCGCCCGCTCCCGGCCTCGGTCCGCTCCCCCGCCGCCGTGCCGTGTCGGACGACGTAGTGGTGCGGCGCCATCGCGGTCTCCCGGCCGGCCAGGGCGGCGACCACGGCGCGGTGGGCGTCGGCGGGGCCGAACCCGGCGTCGGGCGCGACGACCTCCGCCACCAGCCTGCCCTCGCTCACCGAGAGCCGGTGCTCGCCGAGGGTGGTGTCGAGCAGCTCGCGGACGGCCGCGAGATCGATCCAGGAGCCGTCGACCAGCCGCCACTCGCCGCCTCGGCCGTCCACCGGCGGGCCGGGCGCGGCGGGCAGGTCGGCGAGCGGCACGGGTCCTTCGGCCGCGGCGGCGAGCACGGCCGACAGCGCCAGGGCGAAGCGCTCGGTCTCCTCGGGGTCGAGCACCTGGGGGCAGGCGAGCAGGGCGAAGTCCAGGCTGCCGGTGATCCGCAGGATGGTGAACATCAGCCGGACCGGCAGCGGCGGGGCGGGCAGCACGGTGAGTTCGGGGTCGGCCACCGGTCGCGGCTGGGCGTCGGCGACCGCGGCCGGGATGGTCAGGCTCAGGTCGTTCACGACGACCTGCCGGGGGAACCTGCTCCCGCGCAGGTGGGCCGCGTCCTCCATCAGCCGCCAGACCTGTCCGGCGTCCAGCGAGCCGTGCCAGTAGGCGTTCAGCGACACGGACTTGGTGCGGCCGATCAGCTGGTCGAGATCGGTCACACCGGTGTCGAGCAGGATCAGCGCGTCCTGCGCGAGGGTGCCGACGTGGTCGACCAGGGTGGCGCGCTGGCGGTTGGCGGAGAGCGCCGAGAGCACCAGTTCGCTCCGGCCGGAGCGGTGGGCGACCAGTGCGGCGAACACGGAGAGCAGGACGACGGACGGGCTGGCGCCGGTGCGTCGGCAGACGGCGGCGAGGTGGTCGGCGGCGGTGCGCGAGCGGACCAGCAGCGCGCCGTGGTCGCGCGGCGGTCCGGTGATCCGGGCGTCCGCGAAGACGACCTGCGGGCCGGTGGTCAGGACCCGGGCCCAGTGCCGCAGGGCGGCGGCGGACCTGCGCCGGCCCTGCACGCCCTGCTCGGCGTCGGCGACCTGCAGCGGGGTCGGCGCGGTGACCGGCGGCAGCTCCTTTCCGGCGGCGAGGGCGTGCCAGTCGTGGATCAGCACCGCGGTGGCGGCACCGTCGGCGCCCGCGTGGCAGACCACCGCGACCAGCCGCAGCAGTCGCTCGCCCTCGGCGACCAGGGTGAACCGGATGCGCGGCGGCGCGCCGAGGTCCACCGGGACGGCGACGTCCACACGCGCCGACTCCGCTGCCATCGCGTCCAGTTCGCCGTCGGATCGGCCGGCCGCCTCGACCACGGCGACGGCGAACCGGCCGCCCCGGTGCACCACCTGGCGGTCCGGGAAGCCGTCCGGGCCGGGCCCGGCGGGGAACGACGTCCGCAGCGACTCGTGCCGCTCGACCAGCAGGCGCAGGGCGACCAGCCCGGAGGAGACCGAGGTGCCGTGGGGCACCGGCCAGACGGACTCCTTGTTGATCTGCTCGGGGGCGTCGCGCCGGATGCAGCGGATCATGTTGTCCTGGCCGCGGGTGAGCGGGCCGGAGCCGCCGCCCTCGGCGGCGTACCGGACGGCGATCCGCCTGGTGGCCGGTTTCGGTGTCACGTCGTACGCGCCTTTCGGCTCGCCCGGAGGGGCTCGGCAGGGGTGTGACCGGGACGCTACCAGCGCCCTCGCGAGCTGGTCCAGACCAAAGATCGCCATATCGGACGCTACGTCAATTCGCTGTCCACACCTGCGAGTTGACATGCACCGGCGAGTCCCCGAGGGCTGCGACGGCAGCCCGGAACGGCCCCGGAACGGGGACGTCGCAGAGCCGGGCGGGCCCGGCGCCGAGCCCTCCCGGGTCAGCCACCGCCACCGGCGACGGACCGGCCACGGGCACCCCGAAGGACTGGGTGAGCCGCCCGCCGTACGCCTTCACACAGGCCTCGCGGCGACACCAGAGCACGGTGAACCGCGCCGCCCGCTCCGCCGGTTCGGCGCACTCCGCGACGAACCGCGCCTCCTCGGGCGGGAACCAGCGGGCGGCCACCCGCTCCGCGGTCCGGGCGTCATGGAGCCCCTCGACGTCGACGCCGACCGGCCGCCCCTCGGCCAGGGCCAGCACCGCGCACGCGCCCGAGGCCGACCAGCTGACCCGCAGCGGGCCGGCGCCGGCCGGCTCGGGCTTGCCGTGCCGGCCGTAGCGCCAGCCCAGCTCGGCCGGGCGGACGCCGAGCCGCTCGGCCACCAGTCGGCGGACGGCGCCGCGCACCACGGTGAAGCGCTCACGCAGCTCCGGGTCGGCCCCCGCCACCCGGGCGCACTCGACCGGATCCAGCAGGTGGCTCAACTCTTGAACCACGTCTGCGGGTTGACGGGTATCGATCAGCCAGAGGTCGACCGCCGTCACGGCAGGGTCAGCGTGCTGAGCACGCCGAGCCGCCGGTCGTACCCAGCCACCAGCACGGGCCGCCCGTCCGCCCGCCACCGCGGCAGGCGCTCGGCCAGCTCCGCCCAGAGGCCGGTGAACGGCTGGGCCGGCGAGGCTTCCCCGGCACCGAAGCCGGGCCCGAGCAGCAGCACCGCCTCGGGCCCGAGCTCCCCGGCCTCGGCCCGGACGGCCTCCTCCGGGGACCTCACTCCCCGGGTCTGCCGTACGGCCAGCCCGGCGCCGGGCGCCTGCTCGCAGACCAGCACCACCGCGGCGTGCCGCTCGGGCAGCGCCACCGGCTCGGGCGGTTCGTAGTGCAGCGCGGTCTGCTCCGCCAGCACCACCACGGCCCGGCGGCAGCCGCCGGTGCGCTGGTGGTCGGCGGCCAGCCGCAGGGCGGTGAAGGCCGCCGCGCCGCCCTGGTCGCAGATCGCGAAGGCGAGCGGGTTCCCCGGCACGGACCGGCTGAGCGCCAGCGAGGACGGCGCGCCCGGTCGCACATCCGGGGTGTCGAAGGCCAGGACCAGCAGGTCCGCCGCTTCGTCCTCGGCGAGCGCCTCGCGCAGCAGTCCGGCGGCCAGCTCCTCGTAGGAGTGGCCGACGCCCTCCTCCAGCAGGTCCTCGCGCAGCGGCAGGCCGTAGGGGCGCACGAGGTCGGAGACGAAGACCCGCAGGTCCGGGTCGAGCGAGGTCTCCGAGCGGCCGTCGAAGCGGCGGGCCAGCACCCGGGTGAGCCGCAGGCCGGCGGGGCCGGGGGCCACCCGGTCAGTCCTCGGGGATGACGTGCCCGGCGACGTAGTCGGCCAGCCTGGTGACCGACCGCAGGTCGTCCTCGGTGATCTGCTCGACGTCCACCTGGATGTCGAGCGACTCCTCCAGCTCCAGGATCAGCTCGATGGTGCCGGCCGACGTGAGGCCGAGGTCGTCGAAGAGACAGGCGTCCTGCGGGATCTCCGGCAGTTCGCGCTTGAGGACGCGCGGCAGGAGTTCGCCGATGCCGTGCAGGATGCGCTCGCGCAGTTCGGGGTCAGTGGTCTGGACCACGGCTTCTGACATGGGTGTCCCGTCCCGTCGTACGTGGGATGTGTGCTCCGGGGCCTGCTGCCGGCCCGGGGCTCTGGGGTGGTCTGGGGAAGTGGCGCCGGTGCGCGGACGGCGGTGTCCGGCGGAACCGGCGGGCCGTCAGTACCGCATCGCCATCGCGGAGAAGGTGGCTCCGACACCGGCGGCGGCGATCAGGTAGTGGTCGCCGCGGCGGATCAGCCCCCGCGTGGTGGCGGTGTGGAGATTGATGAGGCTGTCCGAGGCGAAACTGTGCCCCACCGACCGCACGTTGTCCAGCACGACTTTCTCGACCGGGTAGCCGATGCGGCGCGCGATCATCCGCCAGGACGCCTGGTTGACGTTGTGCGGCAGGATCGCGGCGAGGTCGGAGAGGTCCAGACCGGCCTGTTCCAGGGCAGCCTCGATCGCCTCCACCATCACGTTCGGGTACTCCCGCTGGTAGCGGGCCAGCAGGTCCGGGTCCTCGGCCAGCCGGCCGTCGAACTCCGGGCGCTGGCGCACCACGAAGGAGAGCATCCGGTGCCGCTCGCCTCCGGCGCTGACCAGGCAGGCGGCCGCGCCCTCGGCGAAGATGCCGGTCTCGGGCACCACCTGGGCGTCCCTGGTGAAGGTCTTCTCGCCGGTCAGCACCAGCGCGAGCGCGGCCGGATCGGGTTCGGACGCGAGCAGCCGGCCGGCCAGGTCGATGGCCAGCAGGCCCACCGCGCAGGCGTGGTGGGTCACCGTGAAGGCGTTGGCATGCGCCAGCCCACGGGCGTCGAGCAGGTCGTGCAGCGGGTTGAGCGGGTGGGGCACCGCCACGGGCATGCTGCGGGCGTGGATCACGACGCGGACGTCGCGTTCGCGCCCCCGCAGCTCCGGCAGGCTGTCCAGGGCGGCGTCGAGCAGGTCGGGCAGCTTCCCGTCCGGGTCCAGACGGAGCTGGTCCAGGCCGTGGAAGCGGCGGAAGAGACGGAGTTGACGTGGGGTCAGGCCGATGCGCTCGCCCACCGCCTCGATGGGCACGGCGTGTGGGGGGAGGTGAACGGCCACTGCCTCCAGTGCGGTCACCCGGGCTAGTATTCCGACGCCCGCCGGGTCGCACAAGTGATCTCGGGCCCTCCGCCGTCGCCGCCGCACCCCGGAAGACGTCAACTGCGCTCCGCTGCGGCCGCGTTCACCCCACGCCGTCGAGCAGGTGGGAGATCTCTCATGAACAGTCCTGAACCCCGCTACCCCGCGGCCCCGTTGAACCAGGAGCTGGTCGCCCTCATGGTCGAGGTGGCCGGCGCCCCGCCCGGTTGGGCGCGCCATGTCACGCCGGACGCCCGGCTGGACGGCGACCTGCTGCTGGACGAGGGCGAACTCGCCGAACTGACCGAGCGGCTGCGCGAGCGCTTCGGGCCCTCGGCCGACCTGGCCGCCCTGCGCGCCGGGCTCGACCTGACCGCCCTGGAGGCCCTGACCGTCGCCGACGTGCAGCGACTGCTCCCCGAGGAGGACACCCGATGACCCGGTTCCTGCTGGTGATGCCACCGTTGACCGGCCACGTCAACCCGGCCGCGGGCATCGCCGCCGAGCTGACCGCGCGCGGCCACCAGGTCGCCTGGAGCGGCACCGAGTCGGTGCTGCGCCCGCTGCTCGGCCCCCGGGCCGAGGTGCTCGGCACCGGCACCCGGGCGTTCCGGGCCCAGGGCGGGCACGGGCTGGCCGCCCTGCGCTCGCTCTGGGAGGGCTTCATCGTCCCGTACGCGCGGTTCACCGCGAAGCCGCTGGACGCGATCGTGCGCGAGTGGCGGCCGGACGTGCTGCTGGTCGACCAGCACACCCCGGCGGGCGCGCTGGTGGCGCACCGGCACGGTCTGCCATGGGCGGGCTTCGCGCCCGGGGCGATGGAGCTGGGCCGGCCCTACCGGGCGTTGCCGCGGGTCGAGGCCTGGATGACCGGACTGCTGCGCGGGTTGTGGGAGCGCGCCAAGCTCCCCGCCGAGGAGTTCCTGGACCCGCGCTTCTCCCCCGCCCTGGTACTGGCGACCACCGGCCCGGCACTGACCGGTACGGCCCCGCCGCCGGAGCACGCGCTGATCGGGCCGGTGCTGTCGACGCGCCCCCACGACCCGGACTTCCCCTGGGAGCGGCTGCTGCCCGGCCGACGGCGGGTGCTGGTCACCATGGGCACGCTGGCCGGCGAGCTGGGCGCGGACTTCCTCGGCCGGGCCGTGCGGGCGCTGGAGCTGTGCGGCGAGGACGTGCAGCCCGTGATCGCGGCTCCGCGCGACCTGCTGCCCGAACTCCCCTCCCGGGCGGTGGCGGTGGACCGGGCGCCGGTGCTGGAGCTGATGGCGCGCGGCGAGCTGGACGCGGTGCTCTGCCACGGCGGGATGAACACCGTGGGCGAGGCGCTGGCGCACGGCCTGCCGCTGGTCACCGCGCCGATCCGGCACGACCAGCCGTTCGTCGCCGAGCAGCTGGCGGCGAGCGGCGCGGGCCTGCGGGTGCCGTTCGCGCGCGTCACCCCGGACCGGCTGGCGGACGCGCTGCGGGCTGTACTCGATCCAACGGGCCCCCGGGAGCGGGCGGTTCAGGTGGGAAGGGAACTGCTGGCCGGAGGGGGTGCGGCGGCCGCGGCGGACCGCCTGGAGGCACTCGGCTGAACGGGCCCGCACCAAGGCCCTTTAGCAGACCGGGAGATCGCACGTCCATTGGTCTAGGCCATTGTTTCCGGGGCGGGGTTCACCCTAGGGTGTCGCAGCGGCACCGCCCTCCGCAGGTGCCGAGCCCCGCCTTTCCAGGTGCCGTGGCAGCCCATCCCCGCACGGGAGTTCCGGTTGATCGAGACCGCGGGACTGCGCAAGTCCTACCGCAAGAAGACCTCCCGCCGCAGCGGCGGGAACCCCACCGTCGACGCCGTCCGCGGCATCGACCTGTCGGTCGCCGCCGGCGAGATCTACGGCTTCCTCGGCCCCAACGGCGCCGGGAAGACCACCACCCTGCGCATGCTGGCCACCCTGATCCGCCCGGACGGCGGACAGGCCACCATCGCCGGGGCGGACCTGTTCGACGACCCGGCCGGAGTGCGCCGGCGGATCGGGTACGTCGCCCAGGGCGGCGGCACCACCGACAACGTCAGCGGCCGCGAGGAGCTGGTCCTTCAGGCCCGGATGTACGGCGTCGCCAAGGCGCAGGCCATCCAGGCCGCGGAGGACGCGCTCAAGTCCTTCGACCTGGGCGAGTTCGGCGACCGGCCGTGCGCCACCTACTCCGGCGGCCAGCGCCGCCGGGTGGACATCGCCCTCGGGGTCATCCACCAGCCCCGAGTGCTCTTCCTGGACGAGCCCACCGTCGGTCTGGACCCGGCCAGCCGGGCGCACGTCTGGGAGGAGATCCGACGGCTGCGCACCGAGGGCATGACCGTGGTCGTCACCACCCACTACCTCGACGAGGCCGACGCGCTCTGCGACCGGGTCGCGATCGTCGACCACGGCCAGGTGGTCGCCGAGGGCACCCCCGAGGCGCTCAAGCGCGAGATCTCCGGCGACGTGGTGCTGATCGGCCTGGACGCCGCGGAGGCCGCCTTCGAGCGGGCGGCCGCGGTGCTGCGCCCGCAGCCCTACCTGCACCGGCTGGAGCCCAACGGGGACGAGGGGCTGCGGCTGTACCTGGAGGACGGCGCCGCCGCCATCCCGCGACTGCTGCGCGCCCTGGACGCGGCCGGGCTCACGCCCGGCACCGTGCAGCTCCAACGGCCGAGCCTGGACGACGTGTTCCTGGCCCGCACCGGCCGCTCGCTGCGGCAGGCCTGACCGGCGCCCCTGCGCCCCGGCGCCCGCCGCAGACGTCCCGACCCGCACAACCCCCTGGGGAGACCGTGAAGCTCGCCCGCGACACCTGGCTGGTCTTCCAGCGCCAGCTGCTGCTCATGATCCGCACACCGATCTGGATCGCCGTCGGCCTCATCCAACCGGTGTTCTACCTCCTGCTGTTCGCCCCGCTGCTGAAGAACATACTCGCCCCGCAGGGCGCGAACAGCTACGCCGACGCCTACCAGGTGTACGTACCGGGCCTGTTGGCGGTGCTGTGCATCTTCGGCGGGCTGTTCACCGGCTTCAGCCTGCTCGGCGAGCTCAGGTCCGGCATCATCGAGCGCTCCCGGGTGACCCCGGTGAGCCGGCTGGCCCTGCTGCTCGGGCGGGCGCTGCGGGAGATGGTCGCACTGCTGGTGCAGGCCGTCCTGATCACCCTGATCGCGCTGCCGTTCGGGCTGCGCGTCAGCCCGCTGAACCTGCTGCTCGCCTACCTCCTGCTGGGCCTGCTGGCGCTGATGACCTCGGCGATCTCCTACGGCATCGCGCTGATGGTGCCGACCGACGCGGCGATGTCGCCGGTGGTCAACACCATCGCGCAGCCGATCTCGCTGCTGTCGGGGGTGCTGCTACCGCTCACCCTGGCGCCGGGCTGGCTCCAGCAGGCGGCCAAGTGGAACCCCTTCTACTGGGCGGTGGAGGGCATGCGCGCGCTGTTCTCCGGGCACGCCGGGGACGGCGTGGTCTGGCAGGGACTGCTGGTGGTCGTGGTGATGACCGTCCTGGCGGTGTACTGGTCGGCCCGGCTGTTCTCCACCCGGGTGCGCTGACCCGGGACGACCGGCCGAGGCAGGAGGGGCCCGGCGCGCGCGCCGAGCGGGGCCCCTCCTCCGTCCCCGCGGCCTCAGGCCGCCAGGAAGGCCGCCAGCTTGGCCACCCCGTCGATGATCTGCGCCTGCGTCAGCGAGCTGACCGACAGCCGCAGCCGGTGCTCGCCGCCGCCCGCCGGGTAGAACGGCGCCATCGGCGTCCAGAGCACCCCGTGGTCGCGGGCGCAGCGCTCCATGGCGGCCTCGTCGGCGACGAACGGCACCTTCAGCACCGCGAAGAAGCCGCCCTCCGGCCGGTTCCAGGACACCCCCAGCCGGCGCCGCACGGAGGCCGGAAGGTGGCGGTCCAACTCCCGCAGCAGGGTGTCCATGCCGGCCGCGTAGTGGGCCGTGGCACCGGCGTTGGCGGCCCGGAGCCGGCAGTCGTGGGTCAGCAGCATGCCGCCGATGACGGCCTGGCTGAGCGCGGGCGTGTTGACCGTCGTCATGCTCTTCAGCTTGGCCAGCTCGTCCGCGAGCAGGCCGCGCCGCCCGTCGGGGCGGGCCACCACCTGGTCGGCGACCACGTAGCCGAGACGCGCCCCCGGGAAGCAGGTCTTGGCGAAGGAGCCCAGGTAGACCACCTGGCGGTGGCGGTCCAGCGCCTTGAGGGTGGGCCGCCGGCCCGGCGCGCGGGAGAAGAAGCCGTACGGGTTGTCCTCGATGACCAGCACGCCCTCCTCGGCCGCCGCCGCCAGCAGCTCCCCGCGGGCCGCGACCGGCATGCTGGTGCCGGAGGGGTTGGCGAAGTCCGGGACGACGTAGAGGGCGCGCGGGCGGCGCCCCTCGGCCCGCACCGCGCGGGCCGCCGCCCGGACCGTCTCCGGGTCGGGGCCGCCGTCCGGGCCCTCGGGGACGGGGCGGACGGTCAGGTCGAGCAGCCGGGCGGCGCCGGTGACGCCGACGTAGCAGGGCGAGCTGACCAGCAGGACGTCGTCCGGGCCCGCGCACAGGGCGCGCAGCGTCAGCAGCATGCCCTCCTGGGCGCCGACGGTGACCACCAGGGCCTCCGGGTCGACGGTCAGGTCCTCGTCGTTGGCCAGCGTCCGGGCGACCAGTTCGTTGATGATTCCCTTGGTCGGGCCGTACTGGAACAGCGCGGTGCGCACCGCGTCCGGGCCTAGGCCGCGGTCGGCCAGGTGGGCGAGGTAGGCGGCCAGGTGGGCCGGGACGTCCTCGGGCTCGAAGAAGCCCTCGTAGGGGCGGCCGGGGGCGAAGGAGACGGCGTCCGGGTAGCGGGTGGTGACCTCGTTGAGGAAGGTCATCGCGTCCAGCAGCGGATCGGCCAGGCTGGCGTGCAGGTCGGCCAGGGGGATCGTCACCGCAGCGCCTCCCGCAGGCACCGCGCGGCGAAGGCCTGGGCCTCGGCGGCGGCGTCCAGGGTGCCGGTCATGGCGAAGAAGCCGTGCGGCATGCCCTGGTAGCGGCGCAGTTCCACCGGGACCCCGGCGGCGCGCAGCGCCTCGACGTACTGCTCGCCCTCGTCCCGCAGCGGGTCGTACTCGGCGGTCAGGACGGTCGCGGGCGGCAGGCCGGCCAGGGTGGCGGCGCGCAGCGGGGAGACGTACGGGCTGGCCCCGTCGCCCTGGTCCGCCAGGTAGTGGCCCCAGTACCAGTCCACTGAACGGCGGTTGAACAGCGCCGGGTCGTCGTTCTCGCGCCGCGAGGGGGTGTCGGCGCCGTGGTCGGTGTTGGGGTAGACCAGCAGCTGGTGGCGCAGGGCCGGGCCGCCGTCGGCGCGCAGCAGGAGGGTGAGCGCGGCGGCGAGGTTGCCGCCGGCGCTGTCGCCGCCGACCGCGAGCCGCTCCGGGTCGATGCCGAACTCATCCGCCCGCTCGACGAGTTGCAGCAGTGCGGCGCGGCAGTCGTGCAGCGCCGCGGGGAAGGGGTGTTCGGGGGCGAGCCGGTAGCCGACGCTGGCGGTGACGCAGCCGACGGCGTTGGTGAGCCGGCGGCAGATGGCGTCGCTGGTGTCGGGCGAGCCGAGCGTCCAGCCGCCACCGAACAGGTAGAGCAGGGCGGGCAGCCGGCGACCGGAGGCCTCGGGTCGGTAGAGCCGCAGGGCGAGTTCGCCACCGGGGCCGGCGATGCGGTGCTCCTCGACGGCGGCGACCGGCTCGGGGTTGCCGGCCGCCGCAAGGATGTCCGCGAGGTCGGCGGCCCGGGCCTCGGCGAGGGTCAGCGTGTAGAGCGGCGGGGCGCCACCGCTCGCGCGCCGGGCGCGATAGGCCTCGGCCTGGGGGTGGAGGGGCATCAGCGGGTCCATTCGGTGCGCGGGGCCGGGCGGGAGCACGGGTGGCCGACGACGGCGCCGCGGGCGGGAGTTCGGGCAGGGGCCGGGAGGGCTGGGCGGGACCAGGGCACGCCCTGGGTCCGGTCCGGTCAGGGCCTAGCAGTCTGCCTCGACGTAGACGGTCTCGTCGGTGCGGAAGGCCGTGTCGAGGTCGGCGACGTCCTGACGGGCTCCCTGGCGGTAGGAGCACGGGCGGATCCGGTCGGGGTCGAAGCCGGCCCGGGTGAGGACGTGCCGCAGTTCGTCCAGGTCGTAGATCCACTGGTGGCCGAAGTACCGGAAGATCTGGTTGACCAGGAAGGCGGGGCGCGCGGGCATCGGCGGGCCGAAGCCGAGGGTGGTCAGCCGGCGCCGGTGCTTGGCGAGGAAGCCGTCGCCGGTGGCGTAGCCGACCAGGTAGCGGGCGAGGTCGGGGGTGGTCAGGCGCAGGACGCCGCCGGGGCGCAGCACCCGCCTGGCCTCGCGCAGCCAGCCGACGGCGACGGGCATGGTGACGTGCTCGATCAGGTGCTCGGCGTACACCCAGTCGACGCTGGCGTCGGCGAAGGGCAGCGGTCGGGCGATGTCGAGCTGGGTGAACCAGCGGTCGCCGTCGACCCGGTAGAGGGTGCCGGGTTCGGTGGCGGTGCCGGGGACGCTGCCGGGTTCGGTGCCGGGCGCGTGCAGGGTGGCGAGGTCGGTGCCGAGGCCCTCCGGGTGGGCGGTCCGGAACGCGGCGAACTCGATTCCGGTGAGGCCGAGTTCACGGAATCCTGCGCGGTCGCGCGGCAGTCCGCCGGGGTGCGCTTCGAGCTTCTCGCAGGTGGCGACCTGCTCGCTGAAGGCGTCCAGGCGTTCGGCCAGGCCGTCCGGGTCGTCCCAGTCCCAGCCGGGGAATCGTTCGTTCTGCTCGGTCATGCGTGCGGGCCTCCTGATGGGGAAACGTCGTTCGGGTACCGCGCGGTTCAGCCGGCGGCCGGGCGGGGCCAGGGCGCGAGGACGGTGCGGTCCAGGTCGGCGAGCCGGGGCCGGCCCAACAGGGCCATGGTGTGCTCCAGTTCCTCGCGCAGCAGGTCGAGCACCCGGTACAGGCCGGCTTCGCCGCCGGCGGGGAGGCCCCAGAGCGCGGGGCGGCCGACCAGCACGGCGCGGGCGCCGAGGGCGAGGGCGACGGCGATGTCCGTGCCGCCGCGCACGCCGCCGTCGAACAGCACCGGCAGGGTCAGCGCGGGGTCGCAGGCGGAGACGTCGACCAGGGTGCGCGGTCGCAGCGCATGGTGTCCGAAGATCTCCCGGTTGGCCGCCAGGGTGCGCTCGGCACCGGCGCCGCCTTCGATGAAATCCCATATTTCCGGTGGGAGTTCGGCGCGCGCGGCGCGCTCGATCCCGGCCAGCGTGAGAGTTCCCACGGGCATTCCTCGTTCCAGGACGGCCGCGCTCGGGCCAGTCCCGGTTCGGCAGCGTAAGAGCAACGACCCCATTGGTATAGACCTTGATTTGACGAAACGTCTGTGCCAGGGTCTGGCCACGGAATTGGCCGTTGGGGTTTTTTAACGGCGTTCATGTCAAATCCCCTCACTTGTGTGGAGCCGCGTTGACCGGCTTTTCCCCCTCCGTACTTCCGCCTGCCTTCCTGCCGCACTCCGACGCCCCGGACTCCTGGGTCGACCGGCTGCTGCTGGCCGGTCCCGGTGGCGAGGAGTGCCTGCACCTCGGCGCGCCGCTGGACCGGGACGCCCTGCGCGCCCTGGTCGAGGAGCAGTCCGTCCGGCTGGCGGCCGTCGGGCTCGGCCCCGGCGGGACGGCGGCCCTGCGGCTGCCGCCCTCGGTGGCGTTCGTCGCGGTGCTCCTGGCATGCTGGCGACTCGGAGCCCAAGTCTCCCTGCTCGATCACCGGTTGACCGACCATGAGATCGACGCGGCGGTGGCACGGCTGGCTCCGCAGGTGCTGGTAGGCTCCGCCCATCGGTCCGCGGCGGCCCTGCGCGGCTTCTCCGAAGTCGAGCCGGTGGCTGTTCCGTTGGCGGACGGGCGTCCGGCCGGCACCGGACACGCGCTGATCCAGCTGAGCTCCGGATCCACCGGTCCGGCCAAGGTCATCGCCCGCACCGCGTCCGATCTGCTGCGCGAACTCGACTGCTACCGAAGACTGGTGGAGTTCCCCGGCGAAGGCGAGCGGGTCGTCCTGCTCTCCTCGGTGGTGCACGTGCTCGGCCTGGTCGGCGGACTGCTCAACAGCCTGTACGCCCGGGTCGCGCTCACCGTGCCGGAGCGGATGACGGCCGCGGGCATCCTCACGGAGGTCGCCGCCAGCGACCGGCCGACCACCCTGATCGGGGTGCCCTTCCACGCCGAACTGCTGGCGGGGGCGGTCGCTCCCCCGGCGCTGCCCCGGCTGCGGCGGATGATCGTGGCGGGCGAGCTGGTCCGTCCGGGCCTGCCCGCACTGTTCACCGAACGCTACGGCGTCCCGCTCGGCACCATGTACGGCATGACCGAGACCGGGGTGATCGCCACCGACCTCTCCGGCACGCTCCACCCCGTCAAGCAGCCCGTGCACGGCATGCGACTGCGCTTGGTGAAGGGCGAGCTGCAGCTCGGCACGGCGTCCTCCCCGTACCCGGGGCTGGACGACCCGACCCGCTGGTCGGACGGCTGGCTGCACACCCGGGACGCCGCCGAGCTGGGCGACGACGGCCTGGTCACCGTGCTCGGCCGACTGGACTCACAGGTCTCGATCGGCGGCCTGAAGGTCGACCTCACCGAGGTCGAGCAGACGCTCACCGCGCTCTCCGAGGTCCGCGAGGCCGTGGTGGTCTTCGACGGCGGCGCGATCGAGGCCTACCTGGCCACCGAGCCCGGGGTCGACCTCGACGCCGTCCAGGGCGTGCTGGCCCGCCGACTGGCCGCCTACAAGCGTCCGCGCCGGTTCGCCCGGCTGGACCGCCTCCCCCGGACCTCCACCGGAAAGCTGCTGCGCGACCCGGTCGCCCTGCGCGCGAGCGCCGCCACCGCGGCCCCCGCCGGCTGACCGCGTCCGCCGCCGCGGGCCGGCCGCACCCGGCCTCGCCCCGGTTCCGTTCCGCACCACCACCCCGACAAGGAGCACCACCATGCAGGACCGCATCCGCGCCTTCGTCCTGGCGTCACTCGCCGAGATGCAGTACGACGTCTCCGAGGTCACCGGGGACACCGACCTCGGCCCGGCCGGCCTCGACCTCGAATCGCTCGCACTGGCCGAGCTGTCGGTGCAGGTCGAGGACGAGTTCGGGATCAAGTTCGACCTGGACGAGATGGAGACCACCGCGCTGATGACGCTGGACGAGTTCACCGCCGACGTCACCCGCCGGATCGACGCCCTCGCCGCCACCTCCGGCAGCGCCGCGTGACCGGCTCCCCGCCGCCCGCCGCCCTGCCGGACCGGGCCGAGGTCCTGCCGGACCGGGCCGAGGTCCTGACCATGCTGGCGGCGTTCGGACAGCGTTCCGTCGAAGCCGTGCCAGAGCACCTCGGGTCTCTCGAACTCACCTGGCTCGTCGCCGAGTTCGAGCAGCGGTACGGCCTCCAGCTGGATCTGGACGACGACCGCTTCGGCGCGGTGCGCACCGTCGACGACGCCATCGAGCTGCTGCGCGAGGCCGTCCTCGCCGACCGAGCGGGCGCCCGGCCGTGAATCCCACCGCCACGGGCTCCGGCCCGCCGGGCCGGCCGGGCGGGCGGGCGGTGGTCACCGGTGTCGGCGTGCTCAGCGCCGCCGGGCCGGGGCTCACCGTGCTGACCGAGGCCGCCGCGCACGGCAAGGCCGGGTTCGGGCCGGTCACCCGCTTCGACGTGAGCGCCCGGCGCACCGACCGGGCCGCGCTGTTCCCCGAGACGGTGCCGCTGGCCTCCGCCTTCCCGCTGGCCGGGGTGGTGCTCGACGCGATCGGCCAGGCCTGCCGCCAGGCCGGGCTGACCGCCACCGAGGGCGCCGGACTGCCCGTGCTGCTGGCGCTGCACAGCGACGAGCGCACCCGCGCCACCGCCGGCGCGGTGGCCGCCGGGCTCCGCGAGGCGTGGCACGCGCCGGGCGTCACCCGGGTGTACACCGGCGCCTGCGTGGCGGCGTCGACCGCCGTCGCCGACGCCGCCGCCCTGGTGGCCGCCGGACGGCACCCGCGCGTCCTGGTCGCGGCCGGGCACCTGGTCGAACCGGGCGTCTTCGCGGTCTTCGACGCCGGTCGGGCGCTCGCCCGGGACGGCGAGGCGCGCCCGTTCAGCGCCGGCCGCACCGGCACCCTGCTCGCCGACGGGGCCGCCGCCGTCCTGGTCGAGGCCGCCCCGGCCGCCGAACGGCGCGGCGCCACCGCGCTCGCCCGGCTGGCCGGCTGGGGTCGCGCCGGGGACGCCCACCACGTCTGCCGCCCGGAGCCGGAGGGCGACGGAACGGCCCGCGCGATCGAGGCCGCCCTCGCCCGGGCCGGCGTCGCCCCCACCGAGGTCGGCTACGTCAACGCCAACGGCACCGGCTCCACCCTCGCCGACCACGCCGAGGCCCGCGCCCTGCGGCGGGTCTTCGGCCCGCACGCCGACCGCCTGCCGGTCAGCTCCAGCAAGTCCGTTCACGGGCACGCCCTGGAGGCCTCGGCGCTGCTCGAACTCGCCGTCACCATCGGCGCGTTGGGCACCGGCCTACTCCCGGTCAACGCCGGCTGGCTCGGCCCGGACCCGGACCTCACGCTGGACCTCGTCCTGAACGGCCCGCACACCGCCCGCCCCTCCTACGCGCTAAGCCTCAACTCCGCCTTCGGCGGCGCCAACACCGCACTCCTGCTGGCCCCGGGATGACCGCCACCGCCATGACCACTCCTGCCGACCACACCCACGGCCCGCGGATCCTCGCCGAGGCCCGCCGCCCCGCACCGGGGCTGGACGGGCCCGTGCCACCGCTGCCCGGCTTCGCCGCCTCCGGCTTCAACCCGTTGGTCGCCGACACCGCCGAACGCTGCCTGCGCGCCCTGCTCGGCGAGCCGCCCGCCCCCGGACGGACCGCCCTGCTGTTGGCCAGCGCGAGCGGCGACGCCGCCACCGCCCGGGCCATCGAGCGCAGCGCCGAACCCGGACAGCGGACCAGCCCACTGCTGTTCTTCCAGTCCAACCCCAACGCCGTCCTCGGGCACATCGCCGCGCGCTGGGGCCTGACCGGCCCCCTGGTGGCGATCTGCCCGGCCGAGGCCGCCGCCCCCGGCCGGGTCCCGGCCGACGCCCACGAGCTGGCCGCGCTGCTGCTCGCGGACGGGGACGCCGACCGGGTCCTGGTCATCGCCGCCGAACAGACGGCGGACGGGGACCACGCCACGGCCGTCCTGCTCACGACCGCCCCGCCCGAGGACGCCCCGCTGACGGATGCCCCGCTGACGGCCGCCCCGCTGACGGAAGCCCTGCCCGAGGACACCCTGCTCACGGCCGCCCACCACCCCACGCCCGCCGAGGCCACCGGCCCGGCCCCGGGAATCCGACCGAGCTGAACCCGCCGCACACCCCCGGCCGTAGGAACCAACGAGGCCCCGGCGCCTGACGCAGCCACACCCGGCACACCAGCGCTCCCGCCCGACTCCGCCTCGCTCCCGGCACCGCCGCCGGAGCGGCCGTCCGCCCCGCCTGGCAGCGCGGCAGACCGCCCTGCCACCCGATCAGCCGCCCGGGCCGCCCGACCGGCCCCGAGGGAGGGACCCACCCCGTGACCATCCGCAGCCTCCGCACCCAGCTCGCGGACGACCCCGACGTGGGCGCCGGCAACGTCCTGACCGCCCGGATCGCGCTCGGGCGGGACCTCGACGTGCCGCTGCTCAGCTTCGACACCGAGGTGGACGACCACCCCGCCTGGCAGCCGTTCACCCTGCGCGAGCTGGACCGCGCCGTCCGGGCCCGGGCCGCCGCGCTGCACGGTCTGGGCATCTCCCGGCGCGACCCGGTCGTGGTGTACGCGAGCGACGCCGCCGACCACGTGCTCTCCTTCCTCGCCCTGGCCCGGCTCGGCGCGATCCCCGCGCTGCTCAACCCCCACCTGGACGGCGAGCGCGCCGCCCGCTACATCGCCCGCCTCGACGCGGCCGGCGTCCTCGCCGACCCGGCCCACCTGGCCGCGCTGGCCGGCCACGACCCGGGCGCGCCGCTGCTGCCCGAGATCGCCACCCTCGGCGCCGGCGACCCGGACGCGGCCCCGGAGCCGTACCGGCACTGGTCCGGCGACCCGGTGGCGATCACCCACTCCTCCGGCACCACCGGGATGCCCAAGGCCGTCGTCCACTCGCACGCGAGCCTGTACGCGGCGATCCGCCACCGGCTGCGGCTGCCCCGCCCGCAGGGCCAGGACCGGATGCTCAGCGCCCTGCCCGCACCGCACGCCGCCACCCTGATCGCGCTCAACCTCGCGCTCAGCTCGCACACCGAACTCGCCTTCCTCTCCCGGCAGTCCGGCGACGGCGTGCTGGCCTCGATCGAGCAGTGGCGGCCCACCGGGGTGATCGGCTTCGCCGCCACCTGGGCCGACCTCGCCCGCCACGACCTCACCGCCCGGGCCCTCGACTCCGTCGCGCTCTGGTGGAACACCGGCGACTGCGCCCACGAGGTGCACATCCGCCGCCTGATCGCCGTCGGCAGCCGCGAGACCGTCACCCGCTCCGGCCGCGCCCGGCTGCCCGGCTCCCAGTTCGTGGACGGCCTCGGCTCCACCGAGATGGGCCACTCGCACTTCTTCATCACCCACGGCCCCGGCACCGAGCGCTACGGCCGCTGCGTCGGCCGCCCGCACGCCTTCGTCGACTGCGAGGTCGTCGGACCGGACGGCGAACCGCTCGGCCCCGGCCAGGTCGGCGAACTCGCCACCGCCTCACCGACCCTGGCGCTCGGCTACTGGAACGACTCGGCCACCACCTTCCGCACCCGGCTGCGCGGCCGCTTCCTCACCGGGGACCTGATGTACCGGGACGAAGAGGGCTACTACTACCACGTGGACCGGGCCGTCGACTCGGTCGAACTCGGCGACGGCAAGCGGCTGTTCACCGCGATGTCGGAGGAGCGGGTGCTCGCCGCCTGCCCGGACGTGCTGGACTGCACGGTGGTCGCGGCACGGGACGGCGAGCGCGTGGTCACCGATGTGCTGCTCCTCCTCACCGCGGGCGCCGACCGGGCCACGGACCGCACCGGGGCGGTCACCGCCGCACTGGACGAGGCCGTCGCCGCGACCGTCCGCAAGGTGCTGGTGGTCTCCCCCGACGACATCCCGCTCGGCCCGACCGGCAAGGTCCGCAAGGTCCTGCTGCGCCAGGTCCACCTCGCGGCGGTGGGCGCATGAGCACGCACCGCCCCGGCGCCGTCGTCACCGGCATCGGCCTGGTCTCCCCGCTCGGCCGCAAGCCCGCCGAGGTGTTCGAGGCGCTGGCCGCCGGCCGTTCCGGCCTGCGGGCCGTCCCCGAGGGCCACCCCGCGCACGGCTGGCTGCCCGCCGCCGGGCTCGCCCCCGCGGTGGACGGCCAGGAGGTGCTGGCGCCCACCGAGACCCGCTGCGTGGACCGCTTCGTGCTGCTCGCGCTGGCCGCCGCCGACGACGCGCTCGCCGACGCCGGTCTCACCGTCGGCCAGGACTCCGACCCGCACCGCACCGCCGTGGTGCTGGCCACCGGAGGCGGCGGGCTGGAGACCTTCGAACAACAGTCGCACCGCCGGCTGGAGCGCGGCCGCCCCGGCGTCAGCCCGTACCTGCTGCCCGGCATGCTCTCCAACATGGCCGCCGCCCGGATCGCCATCAAGCACGGCATCCGCGGCTACAGCTCCGCCGTGGTGACGGCCTGCGCGGCCGGCGCCCAGGCGATCGCCGAGGGCCTGCGGCTGATCCGGGCCGGCGACGCCGACGTGGTGGTGTGCGGCGGCACCGAGTCCTCCCTGCATCCGACCATCGCCGCCGCCTTCACCAACGCCCGGGCCCTCGCCCAGGGTTGGGAGGACCCCGAGCAGGCCAGCCGGCCCTTCGACGCCCGCCGCAACGGCTTCGTGCTGGGCGAGGGCAGCGCCGTCCTGGTGCTGGAACGGGCCGAGCACGCCGAGGCCCGCGGGGCCGCCGGATACGCGGACGTCCTCGGCTGGGGCGCCTCCACCGACGCCCACCACCCGACCATGCCCCGCCCCGACGGCACCGGCGCCGCCGACGCGATGCGCTCCGCGCTCGCCAACGCGGGCCTGGCCCCCGGTGACATCGACTACGTGAACGCCCACGGCACCGGTACCAAGCTCGGCGACGTGGCCGAGACCGCCGCGCTGCGCGCCGTCTTCGGCGCCGAGCCGCCCGCGGTCAGCTCCACCAAGGGCGCCACCGGCCATCTCCTGGGCGCCGCAGGCGCGTTGGAGGCGGCGGTGACCGCCCTGGCGGTGGCCCGCGGGACGCTGCCGCCCACGCTCAACCTCACCGACCCCGACCCGGCCTGCGACCTGGACCACGTCCGGGGCAGCGCCCGGTCCGCCCCGGTGCGCGCCGCGCTGAGCAACGCCTTCGCCTTCGGCGGCCACAACCTCAGCCTGATCCTCGGCCCGCCCTCCACCCGGTCGGCACGGTAGCCCGCCGCCGGCGCCGCCCACCGCCGCGCGGCACCGGCCGATCCCCGATCCACCATCCCTCCCGGGGGGAGATCCCGTTGACCATCCAGACCATCACCCACGTCGAGCTGCACTGCGCGGACGCCGACAAGACCGCCGCCGGGCTGCGCGCCGACTACGGCTTCGTCGCCGACGCCCCGACCACCGCGCCGGACGGCGCCCGCACCATCGGCCTGCGCCAGGGCACCATCGGGGTGCGGCTGACCTCCGCCGCCGACCCCGAGCACCCGGTGGCCGAGTACGTCGCCCGGCACGGGGACGGCATCGCCGTCCTCGCGCTCGGCTGCGCCGACCCGGCCGCCGCGCTGGAGCGGGCCGAGCGGCGGGGCGCCCGGGTGCTCGACCGGGCCGGCGCCCTGATCGAGGGCTTCGGCGACACCGCGCTGCGCCTGGTGCCGCTGCCGAGCACCGCGCCCACCCCGGAGCCCCGGCTGCTGGACGACCTCGACCACGTCGCGATCTGCCTGCCGGCCGGCACCCTCACGGACGCGGTCCGCTTCTGCGAGGAGGCCCTGGGCTTCCGCACCATCTTCGAGGAGTACATCGAGGTCGGCGAGCAGGCGATGGACTCCAAGGTGGTGCAGAGCGCCTCCGGCGGCGTCACCTTCACCCTGATCGAACCCGACACCACCCGCCGCCCCGGCCAGATCGACGAGTTCCTCGCCGCCCACGGCGGGGCCGGCGTCCAGCACCTCGCCTTCAGCACCCGCGACATCGCCGGCGCCGTCCGGACCGCCCGGGAGCGCGGCGTGGAGTTCCTGACCACCCCGGGCGCCTACTTCGACGCCCTGACCGAGCGCTTCGGCGAGACGGCCATCCCGGTGGAGACCCTGCGCGACCTGCACGTCCTGGTCGACCAGGACCACGGCGGCCAGCTGTTCCAGATCTTCGCCCGCTCGACCCACCCCCGGCGCACCTACTTCCTCGAGCTGATCGAGCGGCAGGGAGCGGGTACCTTCGGCACCGCGAACATCAAGGCCCTGTACGAGGCCGTCGAACGGCACAGCCCCACCGCCACCGCAACCGATCGCACCGCCGCCACCGACCGGGCCGCCGCCACCGCCACCGACCGGGCCACCACCGCCGACCGGGCCGCGCCCGCACACCCCGAGGAGACCGGTCCGATGGCCGAAACCCCCGCCGAGTTCCGGCTCACCGAGGCCGAGCGCGCCCTGCTGCCCACCCCCGAGGAGGTGGCGCACTACCGCGAGCACGGCTGGTACCTGTCCCGCAGGCTCTTCGACGACGAGGAACTGGACGCCCTCCAGGCCGCCACCGAGCTGTACTACGCCGGCCACCGGGACCGCGAGCTGCCCGTCCGCCCGCCCCGGCTGGCCTCCTGGCGGCCCGAGGACGGGCCGGTCCAGCGGCACAACGACTACGTGCACCACGAGAGCGACGCGATCGGCGCGATCCTGCGCAAGCCCCTGGTCGGCGCGGTGGCCGCGTTGCTGGCCGGGGCCGAGGAGATCCGGATCTTCCAGTCGACGCTGATCTACAAGCCGCCGGCGCCCGAGGAGCCCAGCAACCGGGTGCCGTGGCACTTCGACAAGCACTACTGGCAGACCTGCACCTCGGAGGAGATGCTCACCGCCTTCGTCCCGTTCCACGACTGCCGCGAGGAGAACGGCACCATCACCATGGTCGACGGCAGCCACCGCTGGCGGGAGCTGCCCTCGGGCGAGGACTCCACCCGGCACTTCGCCGACCGCGACAACTCCGAGCTGGAGGACATCCTGTCCGCCAACGCCGCCCACAACGGGCAGCGGGTGCACAAGGTGCCGATGGTGATCCCGCGCGGCCACGTGTCCTTCCACCACTGCCGCACCTACCACGGCAGCGGCCCCAACCTGGCCGCCCACCCACGCCGGGCGGTCTCGCTGCACCTCCAGGACGGCGCCAACGAGTACCGCCGGCACGACCGGGCGGACGGCGAGCCGGTGGTCTACAACCACGACGTGCTGGTGCGCCGAACGGACGACGGCCGGCCGGACTACGCCGACCCCCGGTACTGCCCGACGGTCTGGCGGGGACGGCCGTGACCGCTCCCAGTGGGCCGACCGGCCCCGCCGACCCGGTCGCCCCCGCCCCGCTGGGCACCCCGGCCGAGCGCTACCGGATGCTGCGGCTGATCCGCGGTTTCGAGGAGCTGGCGCTCGACCTGGTGAAGTCGGGCGCGATCCCCGGCGGCATCCACCCGTACATCGGGCAGGAGGCCGTCGCGGTCGGCGTCTGCTCCGCGCTCGGCCCTGCCGACCGGCTCGCCAGCACCCACCGCGGCCACGGCCATGTGCTCGCCCGGGGCACCGCGCCGCACCGGCTGCTCGCCGAGCTCCTGGGGCGGGTCGGCGGCGCGAACGGGGGCCGGGGCGGCTCGATGCACGCCGCGGACTTCTCACTGGGCATCCTGGGCGCCAACGGCATGGTCGGCGCCGGTGCCCCGATCGCGGTCGGTGCCGCCTGGGCCGCCGCCACCGGCCCCGGGCGGGCACCGGCCGGCCGCATCCCCGTCGCGGTGGCCTTCTTCGGCGACGGCGCCCTCAACCAGGGCGTCCTGCTGGAGTCGCTCAACCTCGCCGCGATGTGGCGCCTGCCGGTGCTGTTCGTCTGCGAGGACAACGGCTACGCCACCACCCTGCCCGCCGCCACCGCGGTCGCGGGCAGCGCGACCGGCCGGGCCGCCGCCTTCGGCATCCCCGCCGAGGACGTGGACGGGATGGACACCGAGGCCGTCCGCGCCGCCGCGCTGCGCGCCGTCGAACGGGCCCGCGACGGCGGCGGCCCCGGCTTCCTGGCCTGCCGCACCTACCGCTACGAGGGCCACCACACCATGGAGCGCCGGATGAAACTGCGCTACCGCTCGGCCGAGGAGGTCGGAGCCTGGCGCGAGCGCGACCCGCTCCCCCGGGCCGCCGCCCCGCTCGACCCGGCGACGGTCGCCGGGCTGGACCGCTCGGTGGCCGAACAGCTGGCCGCCGCCGAGGAGTTCGCGCTCGCCTCGGACCACCCGGACCCGGCCGGCGCGCTGGACCACCTGTACGCCGACGGGCTGCGGCCCCGGGCGGGAGCGACACCGTGACCAGGCTCTCGTACACCAAGGCGCTCAACCGGGCGCTGGCCGACGAACTCGCCGCCGATCCGGCGGTCTGCGTGTTCGGCGAGGACATCGGCGCCGGCCTGGCCGGGCCCACCCTCGGCCTGCTGGACCGCTTCGGGGCGGACCGGATCGTCGACACCCCGCTGTCCGAGCAGGCCTTCACCTCGATGGCGGTCGGCGCCGCGCTGGCCGGCCGGCGTCCGGTGCTGGAATTCCAGATCCCGTCCCTGCTGTTCCTGGTCTTCGAGCAACTCGTCAACCAGGCCCACAAGTTCTCGTTGATGACCGGCGGGCAGGCCGCCGTCCCGCTGACCTGTCTGGTGCCCGGCTCGGGCTCCCGGGACGGCTGGGCCGGGCAGCACTCCGACCACCCGTACAGCCTGTTCGCGCACGCCGGGGTGAAGACCGTGGTGCCCGCCACCCCGACCGACGCCTACGGTCTGCTGCGCTCGGCGATCCGGGACCCGGACCCGGTCGTGGTGTTCGCCCCCGCCGCCGCGATGCCGGTGCGCGAGACCGTGACCTGGGACCTCGCCCCGGTGCCGATCGGCCGGGCCGTGATCCGCCGGCCGGGCAGCGACGTCACCGTGGTCGCCCTCGGGCACCTGGTGCACGACGCCCTCGCGGTGGCCGAGGAGCTGGCGCCGGAACTCTCGGTGGAGGTCCTCGACCCGCGCACGGTCCACCCCTTCGACTGGCAGGCGCTCGCCGAATCGCTGGAGCGCACCGGACGGCTGGTCGTCCTGGACGACTCCAACCGCAGCTGTGGCTTCGGCGCCGAGGTGCTGGCCACCGCCGCCGAGGAGATGCGCCTGCTCGCCCCGCCGCGCCGGATCACCCGCCCGGACGGCGCCGTGCTGCCCTTCGCGCCCGTCCTCGACCGCGCCGTCCAGCCCGGCCGGGAGCAGCTGCGGCACGCGCTCGCGGCGGTCGTGAAGCACCGCTGGTGACGGCGGTCGTGAAGCGCCGCTGGTGACGGCGGTCGTGAAGCGCCGCTGGTGACGGCGGTCGTGAAGCGCCGCTGGTGACGGCGGTCGTGAAGCGCCGCTGGTGACGGGCCCGGCGGCCGCCCCGCTCAGATCACCCTGGGCAGGACGGCCGCCGACGCGGGCGGCTGGTCCTCCGCCCGCCGGAACCGGTGCAGCGCCGCCCGGCCCTCCGTGCCGCGCACCCGGGCGGCGAGCCGGGCCGGCAGCACCACGGTGGCCAGCCGGCCCTCGCCGCGATACCCCTCGACCGTCCAACACACCCAGGTGATCGGGTAGTTGGCGGCCGGACTGAAGAGCACCGGGCACTGCCCCTGGAAGCTCACCCGGTAGACGTCGAAGCCGCTCCAGTTGGAGAAGGTGAACCGGCGCTCCTGCGGATCGAAGCCCAGCGGAACGCAGTCGCGCAGCCGCGAGCGGCCGAGGGTGGCCAGGAACCACAGGTTGGCGCGGAGGTTGAGGTGCGCGGTCGGGAACTCCTCGACCGCGGTGCGCAGCGCGCCCGCCAGCACCGCCGGGCCGTCCTTGGGCCGGTGCGGCAGATGGACCTCGCTCAGCAGGTTGCCCACCAGCGCGGGCGACAGGCCCAGCCAGCGCCGCACGTTGACCGGCACCGTCAGCATCCGTTCGGCGTCGTCCCCGTCCAGCTCCCGCAGGGTGCTCAGGAGGTGGGCGCAGAGCGCGTCCCCGGAGGACAGCCTCCGCCCGGCCGCCGCACCGAACTCCTCGCACATCCTGGCCAGTTCGGCATCGGTGAAGGCGATCTGGACGATCCGGTTGGCGCGCGGACCGGCCGCCACCTCCCGGGCCAGCAGCTCCGCCTCCGCCGCCGAGGGCAGCCGGAAGCCGGGCCGGCCGCAGTCCGCCTCGGGAAGCACTTCGGCCAGCAACTCGTCCTGGTCGTCGACGAGTTCGGCTTCGGGAAGCGGCTCGCCCCCGACCGCGGCGGACCAGATCCGGAGCAGCAGCGCGAAGCTGTTCAGGTCGCCGATCGCGTGGTGCCAGGAGCAGCCGAGCACCGTCCCGCCATCGGCCGTGCGGGTCATCCGTACGGTGAGCAGCGGGACCCCGCCCGCCCGCGCGGCGGGGGCGTCCACCGGGGCGACCAGCTCGGATCCGGCAGCCGTCACCCGGCCCATCGCCTCGGCGAGCGTGCCCTCCACGGCATAGACCTCGAACGGCACTCCGGCGTCGTCGCAGACCGCCTCCAGGACGCCCTCGACGGTGCGCAGCCGGCCGGCGAAGACCGGCACCCGCTCCAGCGCGAGGGCCAGCCCGGCCGCGAGCCGGTCGTCGTCCAGCGGGCTCTCGAAACAGAGCACGACCGAGACGGCGAGGTCGGCGAGCATGGTGTCCATCAGTCCGCAGCGCAGCACCCGGCCGGTGGCGTGGCCGGCTCGAACGGTCCGGGATCGGCGCAACTGCGGCCAGATGCTCATGGGTTCCGTTCCGAAGCACTCGACGACGTCCGGCGCCGCGCGACCCGCGGGCACGCCGAACGATAGTGCCGCGCCGCGACAGTGGTCCAGTCCAATCCCGCACTCCGGAGGGGCTCCCGGACCGTCGCGGCACCGGCGGCGGCGATGGGACGCGGCCCGTGCGCGAGCGCCCCGGCGCACCCCGCCGGCGCCGTCCCTCGCGCCGTCCCTCACCGCGGCCACCGGCACCGACTCGCGGCCGGTCGGTCCGAGCGGCGAAACTGTACTGAACGGTCCCCGGATCCCCCGGCACCACGCGATCCGCGCACCACCGGGTCCGCACCCGCCGCCGGCCGCCAGACCGGACCAGACCGGCCCGGCCCGGCACCCCGCCCGTCCTCCGCTCCAGCAGGGAGCCGTCCGCCATGAACGCCGTGAGCCAGGCCTTCGCCGTGGTCGCCGCCGCGATCCACCTCGTCGTGTGGCCACTGGAGAGCTTCCTGTACGGGCACCCTCGGGTGCGCCGCCTGCTCACCGGCAGCACCGCGGACGCCCCGGAGGTCCGGCTGTGGCGCGTCAACGTGGGTTTCTACAACCTGTTCCTGGCGCTCGGCCTGGTCGCCGCACTGGTCCTGCTGCACAGCGGACACAGCGGCTCGGGCCGGGCGATCATGCGCTACATCGCCGCGTTCATGCTCGCGGGCGGGATCACCCTGTTCCTCTCGGCGCCGAGGCTGTGGCGCGGCGCGCTCGGCCAGGCCGTCCCGGCGGCGGTCATCCTGCTGGCCGAGGCGCTCTGAACCCGGCCGCCCGGAGCCTGCCGCGCAGCCAGGGCGCCGTGGGCAGGACGAGGGCGGTGAAGGCGGCGATCCGCTGGATACCGGGTTGTTCGGCGAGGCCGCTGTGCTGGAGGCGGTACACCGCGTAGCTGTTGGCGGTGAGGTCGGTGGCCATGATCGCGCAGGTCAGGCCGACACCGGCGGGCCGCCCGGCGAGGAGCAGCAGCGCCGCCAGGCGCGGACTCCCGCGCAACCGTGCGAACACCCGGGTGATTCTGTCAGCCGGCGGCCCCGCCCGTCGGCACGTGGCCGGTTTCGGTCGCCTCGCCCCGGTGGCGCACCCGGGTGGCGAGCAGGGCGCCGAGCGTACCGGTGAGCAGACCCCAGCCCGCCGCCAGCGGTACCGCCGTCCAGAGCACCGGGCGCAGGGTGAGGCTGCCGCCGCCCAGCCCGGCCGACGGGTTGTCGCCGCCGAGGACGGCGCCGAGCAGGTCGCCCAGGCCGCCCCGGCCGAGGCCGACACCGAGCACGGAGAGTCCGTAGTCGGCGTCCACCCTGGTCCACAGGCCCACCAGCAGCACGGTGACGGCGGTGGCGAGCGCGAAGCGGACGGCGTGCTGCCGGAGCCGGACGGTGCGCGGCGAGCGGCGGGCCGCGAGGAAGGCCGCCGCGAGCAGCAGGACGGCGGCGATCGGCAGCAGCCACCAGCTGCGCGCGTCGTGCTCCGCGAGGGTGCCGAGGCCGATGGTCGCCTGCCCGCCGTCGGAGGTGCGCAGCACCGCGCTGAGCGGTGCGGGGACGGGCAGGCCGAGCACGCCGACCAGTCGGCCGTGCCACTCGGCGCCGAGCCCGATGGCGAAGGCCGGCCAGGCCAGGTCGGGCAGCGCGAGCAGCACCACGGCCAGGGTCTGCCGGGCGTTGCCGTGCACGATCGCGGTGAGCACCCCCGTCACCGCCCCGATCACCAGGTAGGTCAGCAGCACCAGCCAGAGCGCGAACGCGGCCGGACGGACGACGAGTTGGTAGCGCACCAGGGCGCGCGGCAGCGGGGCGCGCCGGGACACCGCGAAGGTGACCGCGAACACCAGCAGCAGCCAGGCCAGCCCGATGCCGACGGTGGTCGGGCCGTCGGCATGGAAGCCGACCTCCGGAGTGAGCCCGAGCGCACCGCTGATCGACTGCGCCAGATCGTCGCCGAGCGGGACGACGAAGCTGTGCCGGGCGCCGAGGGTGAGCAGCGCCAGGGCGAGCAGCCAGAGCAGTACCGTCCGGCCGATCCGCCCGAGCAGTTCGCCGCCGCCCGCGACGGCGCGGAAGCGCAACTGCCGCAGGAACACCTCGGCCATCGCCACCGCACCGGCCACCGAGACGCTCAGCGGCATCGCACTGATCCCGGCCCCCACGGCCGCGAAGCCTCCCGCCCCGCCGTCCAGGAGGACGGAGCCGCCCACGGCGAGCGCGAGCGTCGCGGCGAGCACCGAGGGGAAGCCCCCGTCCGGGAGGTCGTCGGCCCCGGCCAGCCAGAGGCCGAGTGCGGCCACCGCCGCCATCGCGACCAGCCCGGCCAGTACGACGGCGAGCGCGTCCAGCCAGCCGCGGACGGCGCCGGGCGGGCCCTCGGCTCGGGTGGTGGGCTGCCGCATGCCGCCTCCTCGCGTTCGCGGGGTGTCCGGGGAGCCCGCCACGGGCGTCGGCCGAACCGGCTCCCGGCGGGGCTTCCAGGGTGGCTGACCACCGGTCGGCGCGCTCGGCGACGACCGGCGCGGCCGAGACGGCCGCCGCTACGGCGAACGGGGGAACCCGGGAGCGAACGGGGCCCGACGGCCGCTCAGACCTCGGACGACGGGACCTCCGTCGTCTCCGGCGCGGGGTCGAGAACCTCCCGCAGCGCCCGGATGCCCGCGCGCCAGGCCGGCCCCTCCTCCGTCTCGTCCCACAGCTCCGCGAGCTCCGACTCCTCCGCCAGCACCCGGTCCAGCGCCTCCACGGCGAGCGGACGCAGATCGGCGGAGAGCGGCGGTATCGGCTCCTTGGGGCCGTACGCGGTGGTCACCGGCGCCCCGCCCGGGCACTGCGCGGCCAGCAGCGCGGCAGCGGCGACCGCCTCCACCGCCTCGTCGGAGTCCAGGAACTCCTCCGCCCGCGCGGCGCCCAGCAGCGCCGCCCGCAGCTTCCCCTCGCGCTCGCCCGGCGCCGCGTCGTCCAGGCCGCCGCAGAAGTCCGCCGCCGAGTCGTTGTCGAAGTGCCCGATGTCCCAGGTGCCCATGCCGTTCCCCTCACGCCGTTCCGTTCCGTGCACGACGGATGCTTCCACGGGGCACTGACAATCGGCCCGCCCGACGGATATTCGCTGGTCAGCGCGGTGGACGTGGGGCAGAGTGGCCGCATGACCACCACTCAGGGGCTGGACCGGGACGGGTACATCGCGCGGGAGGGCTCGCTCGACCGCGTGCCGCCGGCGTTCGCGCCGGTCGTCGCGGCCGTCCGCGAGCGGATCGCCACGCTCTTCCCGCCCGACCGGCTGCACGGCGCCTACCTCTACGGCAGCGTCCCGCGCGGCACCGCGGTCCCAGGTGTCTCCGACCTCGACGTCCTGCTCGCGCTGCGCCACGAGCCCACGGCCGTGGACCGGGCGGGCGCCGACGCCCTCGAAGCCGCGCTCGACGCCGAGTTCGCCGAGGTCGACGGCGTCGGCGTGCTGCTCTTCGGCGTGGGCACGCTGCTCAGCGAGCCGGAGCGCCACGACCTGGGCTGGTTCGTCGCCTGCCTCTGCACCCCGCTGCTCGGCGAGGACCTCGCCGACCGGCTCCCCCGTTACCGCCCCACCTCGCTGCTCGCCCGGGAGACTAACGGCGACCTCGCCCAGGCCCTGCCCGGCTGGCGCGAGCGCCTGGCCGCCGCCGGGGCGGAGGCCGAGCTGCGCGCGCTCTCCCGTGCCGTCTCCCGCCGCCTCGTCCGCACCGCCTTCACCCTGGTGATGCCCCGCTGGGGCGGCTGGACAAGCGATCTCGCCACCTCCGCCGAGGCCTTCGCCGCCCACTACCCCGAGCGTGCCGCCCAGGTGCGCCTCGCCGCGGCCATCGCCCGCACCCCGACCACCGACCGGGCCGCCCTGGCCGTACTCGTCGAGGACCTGGGCCCCTGGCTCGCCGCCGAGTACGCCGCCGTCCACGGGGTGAAGGCGCCCCGGCCGTGACGGCACCGCGACACCCGCCCGGTCTGACGCCCCGCCGGAGCCCGGGGCCGCCGCCCCGGCGGGGCCTCAGTCCACGCACGGGATCCCGCCCGCCTTCACCGCCGGACCCTGCATCGGCAGCCCCGCCGACGGGTCGGCCGTGGCCGCGGCGGTCGGCGCCGCCGGGGTCGGGCCCGGGGTGCGGGAGACGGCGAGGGTGAGCAGCACGTGGCCCGCCGGGACGGCCGTCGAGGAGACCGCGGCCACCCCGTAGCGGGCGGCGAGCTGCTGCGCGTCGGTCCTGGCCCCGGCCCCGTACGCGACCGTGGTGGCCCTGGTCCTGACCGGGGCCTCGCCGATCCGGCCCGCCTGGTAGCCGAGTTCACCCAGCGCCCTGGACTCGCCGGCCGCCGCGCCCGCCCCCGCGGCGGCGTTGACGTCGACCACCGTCCTGGCCGCCGGACCGGGACCGGGCGAGGCCGAGGGCGACGGCGCGGGCGGCGGCTCGCTCGGCGCGTCCCCGGGCGTGGCGGCCGGGGCGACCGGGGCGGCGGGTGCCGGCTCGCGACTGAAGAGCTGCCGGACGATCTTCTTGATCAGCTCCGGGTTGACGGTGTTGACCTCCTGCCCGCCGACCGTCTTGAAGCCGGTGATCGGCAGGGTGTTGAACTCCACGTTGCCGCCGGTCAGGTTGGGCGCCTGCTGGGCAAAGTCGAGGATGTTCCACTCGTTGTCGATGACGACGTCCTTCTTCACCACCGCGAACAGCTTCTGCATCTGCCCGAGGTCGTTCAGGATGCCCTGCTGCTTGAGCTTGTACTCGACGGAGGAGAGGAACGCCTGCTGCCGGTGGGTGCGGTCGAGGTCGCCGTTGGTCAGGTGGTGGCGCTGGCGGACGAAGGAGAGCGCCTGGGCGGCGTCGAGGGAGCTGATCCCGGCCGGCAGCCTGAGGCCGGTGCCGCCGCCCTCGTGGGCGGCGGTCCTGGCGGTGATCGGATCGTCCACCGGGTGGTTGAGGCAGACCTGGATCGGTTCGACCGCCTTGGCGATGTCGTAGAAGCCGATCAGGTTCACCTCCGCGAAGTGGTCGATCGGCACGTCCAGGAGGCTCTGCACGGTCTGGATGGTCGCCGAACGCCCGGCCTCGCGGCTCTGCCGCTCCAGCTCCGCCTTGGAGAGCCCCTTGCCGGACAGCTTCTGCTCGGCCGCCTCCTTGGCGATGCCGTACGCCTCCTTGATCTTGTGCTGCCTGCCGTCGGCGCCCGTGGTCTGCACGTAGTCGTCGCGCGGGACGGACAGCGCGGTCACCTTGCCGCCGTTGGCCGGGATGTGCAGCACGATCAGGGCGTTGGTGTTGTACCCGCCGATCCCGCTGGAGCCGGCGTGCAGTTCGTCCTCCACGAACTGCTTGGGCAGGTCGTTGCCGTCCATGTCCTTGCGGCTGTCCAGGCCGATCAGCAGCAGGTTGACGGACTTGTCGAGGTGCGGCGGGGCGTTCTTCTTGGCCTCGCTCAGCGCGGTGGACTTGATCATGCCGTCGTCCAGGCTGCGGTACTCGTACCAGGTGAAGCCGCTGGCACCGAGCACGGCCGCCGAGACGGTGCAGGCCACGGTGCGCCCGACCGCGGTCAGCGGGTCGGCGCCGCGGTGCGGGGCGTGGCCGCGCCGGCCGCGGCCGCCGGGACGGCTGCGGCGGTCAGCCACGGCGGCCCCTTCCGGCCAGGGCAGCCGCCCGGCCGGCTCGTCGGCGCTCCGCCACCGCCCGCCGCCGGTCCGCGACCACGCGGGCCACGACCACCGCGAGGGCCGCCGCCACCGCCACCGCCATCACCGGGAACGCCCCGACCACCCAGCGCAGCGCACCGGTTCCGAGGTTCTTGCCCTGGTACTTCCCCGGGTTCGCCAGGTACTCGACGCCCGACGCGGTGAGCAGCACCACGACCGGAGCGGCCGTCACCACCCACCACCGGCCCGTCCGTCCGCACAGGGCCGCCGCGGCGGCCGTCCCCAGCACCGAGCCCACCGCGAACAGGAGGCCGACGCCCGGCCCGTCGAGTTCGTCCGCGACCGCCCCGAGCAGCGGCAGGCCGACCGCCGAGAGCGCCGCCGCCACCGCGCCGCGCCGTCGCGCCTGCTGCCGGCGCCGGGCCGCCCCCGGCCGCGGCGCCCGGGCCTGCCGGGCCGCACCGGTGTCCGGGCCGGTCCCGGGGGCTTCCGCGTCGGCCGCCCGGGAGCGCTGGGCGGGCAGGGCACGGTCCTCGGTGCGCGGTCCCGCGTCCTGGTACGGCGTTCTCGCCCGCTGACCGGCCATGCGCACATCCCTCGATCGTTGCGGCCGCGGCGGTGCGCTGGCGCACCGCCGCACGTGCCGGGACGTCCTCGGTCCTGGTGACGTCCCGGCGACGTCCTGGTGACGTTCCCGGCCTCTACATCGCTGTAGTAGACGGGCTGGAGCATACAAACCCATTTCAGCAAAGTCATCCGCTGTCACCCGGCAGCGGCAGACCCTCTGGTGGCCGTCGTTAGGATGGTCATGATCCCCGCCACGTCGGCACACCATCAGGAACGCATCAGAGGAGCAGAGCGTCACCATGTTTGAGAGTCTGAAGAACCTCGCGGACAAGGCCACCGACCTCGCCCGTGACCACGGCGACGTCATCGGGCAGGGCCTGGAGAAGGTCGGCGACACGATCGACGACCGCACGGACGGCAAGTTCAGCGGGCAGATCGACACCGGAGTCGAGAAGGCGAAGGACTTCCTGCGCAACCTCGACGGCGACCAGAAGCCCGCCGAGTAGCCTGCCGCAGGAGACGAGCAGCCGCACGGCGGTCGAACGAGCGCGCGGGCGAACGGGGAGGGGGCGGCAGCGGTGAGCGAGGAGAAGAAGGGGTCCGGCTGGGGGCGCTGGCTGGTGATCGGCGTCGTGGTGGTGGCCGGACTGGGCCTCGTCCGCGGCAACGGCCACGACGGCGCGACCTCCGCCGATCCCTCCCCGGCCACCCCCTCCACCGGCGCCGCGCCCTCGGCCGGCTCCTCCGCCAAGCCGTCGAAGCCGTCGAAGCCGTCCGGCGTCTACGACCCCGCCGACTACGCGGCGCCGGTCCGCCAGTACGCCGCCGAGGCCGGGGTCAACCCGCAGCTGCTGATGGCGATCCTCTACAACGAGTCGTACAAGCCGCACGACCCCGGGCTCGAACGGGCCTGGCAGCGCGGCAAACCGGACGCCTCCTTCGGCATCGCCAACATGCACCGGGCCGCCTTCGACGACACCAAGCCCGGCCGCCCCTTCGCCTCCCGCCAGTGGGAGGAGCTGCCGGACGACCGCGACCTGGCCGTCCAGGCGGCCGCCTGGCACCTGCACGACCTCGCCGCCCAACTGCCCGCCCGTCCGGGCGTGTCGCTCACCCGGGACGAGCTCGTCGCCCTCGGCTACAACGCGGGCGCGGGCAACATGCTGGCCTTCGCCCGGGGCGTCAGGATCGGATCCCAGGCGCAGTCCTACCTCGACCGGCTGCGCGACAACTGGTCGAAGTCCGGCGAGGCCGTGAAGTGACGCCCCGCGAAGGTCAGTTGACGCCGATCCGGGCCGACCAGACCCGCCGCCAGGCCAGCGCGTCGGAGACTCCTTCGGCGAGGCCGCGCCGGGGCTGCCAGCCGAGCAGGTCCCGGGCGGTCTCCACCACGGCGTAGCAGCCGATCACGTCCCCGGGCCGCGGCCCCGCCTCCCGCACCTCCAGGCCGGCGCCGACGGCCTGTTCGAAGGCCGCGATCAGCTCCCGGACGGTGGTCCCGTCGCCGGTGCCGACGTTGATCACCCGGTAGCGGTCCGCCACGCCCGGGGCGATCACCTCGTCGAACCGGAGCAGCGCCGCGACGTGCGCCTCGGCGAGGTCCTGGACGTGGACGTAGTCGCGGATGCCGGAGCCGTCGCGGGTCGCCCAGTCGGTGCCGGTCACGGTGAACGGGGTGCCGGTGGTGTGCGCCTCGATGAGCTTGCCCAGGGCGTGGGTGGGGCGGAGGTCCTGCAGGCCGGTGCGCAGCCGGGGGTCGGCGCCGATCGGGTTGAAGTAGCGCAGGGCGATGACGCGTTGGCGCTCGGCACCCTCGCCCCGGGTCCAGTCCTGGAGGACCTGCTCCATCATCTGCTTGGTGCGCGCGTACGGGCTGCTCGCGTCGACCGGGCTGCTCTCGTCCACCCGGGCGTCGGCGGTGGGGGCGTAGATCGAGGCGGAGCTGCTGAAGACGACCCGGGTGCAGCCGTGCCGCTGGAGGGCGTCCAGGAGTTCGACGGTCTTGGCGACGTTCTCCCGGTAGTAGTACAGCGGCTGGGCCACCGACTCCGGGACGACGATCTTCGCGGCGCAGTGCACGGTGGCGTCGATGTCGGGATGCTCGGCGAAGATCCGGGCCAGCAGCGCGGCGTCGGCGATGTCGCCCCGGTAGAAGATCCGGTCCTCGACGAACTCGACCCGCCCCCGGGAGAGGTCGTCCAGCACGACCGGGGTGATCCCCCGGTCGAGCAGGGCGGAGGCGACGGTGCTGCCGATGAATCCCGCGCCGCCGGTGATCAGGACCTTCTTCATGCGCGGACGCTCCCTTGCGATCGGCCGGACGCCCGATGGCCTCCGGTGACCGGGAAGGACGTCGGTTCGCGCCCGACCGGTTCCCGGTGAGGGCTCGCCCCCGCGGATCCGGCGGACGGCCCCGGACGGCCCCGCGGGGGTTCCGGCCGGCTCAGCCGCGGTGGCGGCGCATCCAGAGCCCGGTGGCGACCAGGACGACGGCCGCGCAGGCGGTCCCGATGGCGGCCCAGACGGTGGCCCCGGAGGTGGTCGCGTGGACGGGACCGGACGCGGCCTGCCGGGCGGCGACCGGGGCGGCGGTGGTTCCCGGCGCCGAGCCGGTCTCCCGGAGCGGGGCCGGGGTCACCCCGGTGGGCCACGGCGGGGCTTCGGGCAGCGGCGATACCTGCTCCCCCGGGCGTGCCGGGTCGGTGACCACGACGGCGTCCACGTCGAGTTCGCGCTCGCCGTGCCCGACGGCGGGGAAGGAGCAGTCCACCGTCACCTGCCAGTGCCCGACGGGAAGCGCCTCCCGGGTGGTGTACGCCCCCGGGCGGCCGGAGACGGTGACCAGCCGCCAGGGGCCGACGGTCCGGCCGTCGGCGGCGGTCGCGGAGAGCGTGCCGGCGAACTCCCCGGCCACCGGGTCGTGGTCGTTCTCCCAGGTGGCGAGGGTGCTGACGCGGCCGTTCCGCTGGCCGGTGACGTCCAGGTGGACGCCCTCGCCGTGGGCGGCGGCGGGCGCGGCGGCGGCCAGCGGAACGGCCGCGGCGGCGAGGGCGAGGGCGGCGGAGCGGAGACGGGTTCGCATACGGGATGGTCCTCGGACGGTGTGGGGGCAGGGAGGCGGGAACGGCCGCCGCTGGGTGGACAGCGGCCGATCGACGTGCGTCGGGCCCGCGCGCCTTGGGGCGCACGGGCGTTGGCGGATGCCGGCCGAAGGGTGGCCGACGTACGGGACGACCGGTTTCACGGGCTCACAGGAACAGCCTTACCCGCAACGGCCCATGAGGACGTCACCGACGACCACTTCCGGCAAGAGCCGCCGTCCGGCCGGAAGTTCCGGCGGTCGGCCGCTGCGGGGGCCGCAGGGCCGGCGGCCGGGCCCCGGCGCGCGCCGTCCGTACCGGGGGCGAAGCCGGCTCCGGTGGCGGCGAGTTGCCACGAGTGCCCGGCGGCGGCCGGAGCGGCGGGGCGGATCAGGTCGGCCGAATTCGACGCGATCCGAACGGTGTTCACCGCCGGCCCGGAACCCGGGGAGCAGAGCAGCCGACTTCGCCGTTGCGGCCACCACGGACGCGCTCCTCTCCTCGCGCGGGGGCCCGGGCCCCTGCGGGGGAACGGGCTTGCGACACTCCGGAGAGCGGAGGAGGCGGCGGGAGATAACAGAAACGCGCCGCGGCTCCCCGCGTGGACGGGCCGGACGGCGCGCGGGGCGGGGCGCGGGGCGGGGCGCGTCGGGGCAGGGCAGAGCAGGGCAGGGCAGGGCAGGGCAGGGCGCGGGGCCCGCACGGCGCAGGACGCGGCAGGGCGCGGGGCAGGGAGGAGCCGGGGAGCGCAACAGGGGGGCAGCGCTCCCCGGCAGGGAGTGGTGGCGGCCACCCGGCCGGAGCCCCGGGGCAGGTGACTCCGTCGGCCGTGACGGAATGCTAGACCTGTCGAGGGGAGCTGAACAGTGCTCCGACCAGGAGATTTCCCGCCCCGGACATGCCATCGCCGGGCCGGGACATGACGGTCCGTCAGAAACGGCGGAGGCTCAGGCGGCGGCCTTCACCGGTGCCATGGCGAAGGCCGCCGCGCCGACCCCGGCCCGCACCGGCACCGCACCGACCCCGGCCCGCACCGGCACCGCACCGGCTCCGACCCGCACCGGGACCGCGCCGGTGCCGGTGCCGGTGCCGCAGCCGCCGTGCAGCCGGGCCAGCCCGGCCGCCAGGGCGATCCGGTCCCCGGCGAGCCAGAGCCGCAGCGCCACCGAGAGCGCCGCGCTGGCCTGCCCGGCCGCCGGACCGCCCGTGCGCACCAGCCGCTCGCCGAGCAGCGGCAGCAGGTCCGCGACCGGGGCGGGCAGCCAGAGCGTGAGCGCGAAGGGCGCCGGTCTGGTCAGCACGCGCAGCAGCGGCAGGACGGACGCGTCGTCGTACAGTGCCGGGATGACCTCCAGCAGCCCGTCCACCGCCACCTCGGAGACGTCGCCGCCGTGCCCGCGCGCGAGGTCGCGCAGCAACGCGCGCTCGGTGGCGGTGATCCGGACGGTCAGCATGACCTCGTCGCAGTCCATGGTCCCGGCCCCCTGTCGTGGAGATTTCGTGGTGTGGTCGTCGTGCCGCGGTGTCAGTCCAGTGCCGACAGGGTTCCTGCCCCGATCCGGCCGTCCGATACCGGCGCTATCAAGCCGTAGTGACCGTCGAAGCGGCGGTACAGCACCCGGACCCGGCCGTCGCCGGGGTCGGTGTAGCCGACGAACGGGCGGTTGATCAGCCAGAGCCGGCGGGCCGCCTCGGCGAGGTCCAGCGGGGGCACCGCGGCGCACAGCTCCACCCCACCGCCCGGCGAGCAGCGGTGGACCAGGCTGTCCCGCCCGGTCACGGCGTCCGCGAAGAGGTGGAACCGCCGGTCGAGGGCCAGCAGTTCGAGCGCCGCCTGCCCGGGCGTGCGACGGGCGAGCACCACCGCCTTGTGCCGGGCGATCCGCCGCTGGGAGAGCGGACGGTCGGCGAACTTCGGGCGGTAGGCGCTCTCGTACGCGACGGCGAAGCCGATGTCGCCCTGTTCGCGCAGCCGGACGGCCCGCCCGGCGAGCGTGCCGAGCACCAGGTCGACGGACTCCCGCGCGGTGCCGGTGGCCAGCTGCACCCGCACCGGCCCGACGTCCGCCAGCTCGACGTGCGCCTGGGCCAGCGCGGGCCGGGCCATCGACCGGTCGCGCGAGCGGGTCAGCCGCAGCCGCAGCGTGTGGGCGTCGGGGCCGAGCACGGTGGCGGTCTCCAGCGCCCGCGCCCGGGCGTACTCGGCGTCCTCGCGCGGCAGCTCACCGCGGATCTCCACCCGGACGTCGAGGGCGGGCCGGTGGCGCAGACGGGTCATCAGGGGCCTCCTTCTTCGCAACCATGCTGTCCCTCGCACGCCCGTACGGCGAGGGCCGAAAGGCCCTGCCCTCCGGGATCGCCGCGGACCGCTCGGGCAACGGCATCCGCGCAGGTCAACACCGGTCTTCGAGCACGCACGAAAGGGTCGATCCGATCGGCCGTTGGAGTGATCCCCGCACATTCGGCGCAACGCTCGGGAAACCGGCGCGTTTGCCAAACGTGCGCCCTCCCGCCGGGGGCGCGCGCGGGGCCCGCGCTGGGCGGTCCCCCGTCCCGCGGCCGGCCCGCCACTGCCACCCGGCATCGCCCGCGCCGGCCACTCTGGTGAGAGGAAGTGTCATGTCCCTGCTGACCGAGACGCGGAAGCTGATCGTCCCCCCGAGAACCGCACCCGGTCCCTCCCCGCTGGCCCGCGCCGCCGTCCCCCCGATGGCCCCCGGCGCCCTGCCCGGCCTCGGGCACGCCGCCGCCCTGCTGCGCGACCCGCTCGGCTTCCTCGGCTCGCTCTCCCGCCACGGCGGGGTGGTCCGCATCCGCCTCGGCCCGCGCACCGTCTGCGTGGTCACCGACGCCCGGCTGGTCCACACCCTGCTCGTCGCGCTGGCCCACGACTGCCCGCGCGGCGCCGTCCAGGACACCCTCAAGACGGCGTTCGGCGACGGCCTGCTGATGTCCGAGGGCCAGGCCCACCGCGACCGCCGCCGGACCATCCAGCCCGCCTTCGGCGCGGACCGGATGGGCGAGTACCTGGCCGTGATGCACCAGGTCACCGAGGAGCGGGCCGGACGCTGGCGCCCCGGCCAAGTCCTCGACGTGGCCAAGGAGATGAACCACCTGGCGCTGGAGATCGTCACCCGTGCCCTGTTCGACGCCCGGCTGTGCGAGGAAGCCACCCTCGCCTTCCACCAGGCCCTGCCGGGCCTGGTGAAGGGGCAGATCGTCCAGTCCCTCTACCCGAACCCGGCGCTCGCCCGGCTGCCGCTGCCCGTCAACCGGCGGTTCGACGACGCCGTCCGGGTGCTCAACCGGGTGGTCGACCAGGCCCTGAAGGGCCGCGCCGAGGACGCCTCCGGCCGACCGGTCCGGCGCACCCTGCCCGCGCTGCTGCGCACCGCGACCGACCCGGCCACCGGCTGCCCGCTCACCGAGGCGGACGTGCGCTCCGAGGCGATCACCATGTTCGGCGCGGGCACCGAGACCGTCTCCACCACGCTCACCTGGCTGCTGGACGAACTGCTGCGCCACCCCGAGGTGGAGGCGCGGATCCTCGCCGAACTGGACGAGCACCTGCCCGCGGGCGCCGTCCCCACGCCCGAGGCGCTGGGCCGGCTCGCGTACACCCGCAGCGTCACCCAGGAGGTGGTGCGGCTGCACGCGCCGAACGCCTTCCTGATGCGCACCGCCCGGGTGCCGGTCGAACTCGGCCCCTACCGCGTCCCGGCCGGCACCGAGCTGCTGTACAGCCTCACCGCGCTGCACCGCGACCCGGTGCGCTACCCCGAGCCGCTGAGCTTCCGGCCCGAACGCTGGCAGGACGTCGGAGGCACCGGCCGGCCCTCCTTCCTGCCGTTCGGGGCGGGCAAGCACAAGTGCATCGGCGAGGCCTTCGCCTGGGCGGAGCTGACCGTCGCGGCCGCCTCGATCCTGCGGCGCTGGCGGCCGACGGCCGTCCAGGGCTCGCGGGCCCGCGAGGTGGTGTGGACCACGGTGCAGGCACACGGTCTGCGGGTCCGGCTCGCGCCACGCGGCGCACGCTCCCCCCGCGGGGGCTCCGCGGCGGCCTCCCGCGAGGGCGACGCCGCCTCCTCACCCGGCGAAACAGCCCCACCAGGAGGCACCGTGCCCTCCTCCCCCGATGAGCCGCCACCCGACCGGTGTCCGTTCGCCGGCGCCGCCCACGGGACCGCCCCCGCGGACGGCGCCGACCGCACCCCGCCGGCCGGGCCCATCCCGCCCCGCGACCTGCGGGCCGCCGCCGACCGTCACGCCGACTGGGTGGTCCGCCACGGCCTGCTCGCCCCGTCCGAACTCCCCCGCTACCGGGCCTACGCGCTGCACGAGTTGATCGGCCGCGCCTTCCCCCGCGTCGAGGGCGCCGAACTCGACCTCCTGGTGGACGTGCTGGGCTGGTTCACCATCCTGGACGACCGCTTCGACGAGTCACCCGGCCGCCACCCCGCCGAGGCCCACGCCCTGGTGGACCCGCTGGTCGCGGTCCTGGACGGAGCCCCCGACGGCAGCCCGTCCGACGGCCGACTGCTGGAGTCCTGGCGCGAGTTGTGGACCCGGCAGACCGCGTCGATGTCCCCCGAGTGGCGCGCCCGCGCGGCCCGGGAGTGGCGGGCCTGCCTGGCCACCTTCCCCGCCGAGGCCGACCACCGCGCCCGGGGCACCGTCCCCGCCCGCGGCCTCGGTCTGACGGACACCATGCGGCTGCGCCGGCACGGCAGTTGCCTCTACCCGTTCATGAACATAATGGAACGGGTCCACGGCGCCGACGCCCCGGCCGCGCTGCACGCGGAGCCCGCGCTGCACCGGCTGCGCGCCAACACCGCCGACGCCGCGACGCTGATCAACGACCTGTACTCGCTGGAGCGCGAGGAACGGCAGAGCGGAGCGGCGTTCAACACCGTGCTCACCCTCCAGCGGTCGCACGGCTGCACCCGCGGCCGGGCCGTCCACGCGGTGCGCGCCCAGGTGGCGCGGCTGCGACAGGAGAGCGAGGAGCTGCGCCGCGACCTGCTGCGCCGCCACCCGGCCGAACGCTGGTACCTGGACGGCACCCGGGAGCTGGTCGCCGGCGTGCAGGCCTGGTCCAGCACCAGCGACCGCTACGTGGTGCCGGACGACGGGCGGCGCGGGTGAGCCGGTCCCGTCCGGCGCGCTACTTCCGGCCGCCGAGCGCGAACAGCAGCAGCACGAAACCGGCGAACAGGTGCGTGGCGAAGATGTAGATGCCCGCGCGGATCAGCATCGCCTTGCGACGCCGCTTCTCCTCGCTCGTACCGTCGTTCGTGCTCTCGCTCACGGTGCTGCTTCTCCTCGGGTGGGGCGGACGGGCCGGGCGCGGCTCAGCGGGACTGCCGACCGCCGGCGGCGCGCAGCTCGGTGAGCAGCGCGCCCTGGTCGGTGATCAGCTCGGTCAGGATCCGGCGGGCCGCGCTCAGCAGCTCGGCCACGTCCGGGGTGCTGAGCGCGTACACCACGGTGTTGCCCTCACGGGTCGCCGTGACCAGCTGGGTGCGGCGCAGCACCGCGAGCTGCTGGGAGAGGTTCGAGGGCTCGACCTCGATCTCCGCCAGCAGCTCGCGTACCGGCCTGGGTCCGTCCTGGAGCAGCTCCAGGACCCGGATCCGCACGGGGTGGCCGAGGGTGCGGAAGAACTCCGCCTTGGCCTGGTACAGCGGTACCGGCATCGTCCGCCCTCTCCCTCGTCCGGCTCGGTGGTCGCCCGGGCTCGGTGGTCGTCCGGCCGGGCAGGATCGATGCCACGGCCGCGGGGGCCGGTGCCCCACCGCCCCCGCAAAAAAGCGGCAGAATAATATATGTTAAAATAGTCACCCAACAAGACCCCCCCCCCGCCCCCCACCACCGGGCCCCCCGCGCCGGC
>NZ_JBHTWX010000063.1:0-51568 GCF_042792155.1 Kitasatospora sp. NPDC056651
TCGCCCCAATCCCCGTTCTATTCGCCCTGGCCGGGCGGTATGACCCCCACCGGTGTTGGGCCCGCCTTCGGGCGGGCCCTCCTCCGTGCGTCCGGGCCCCCCCCGGGGGGGGGCTCAGAGGGCGTTCCTGCGCTGGAGGACGTTGTAGGAGATCCAGCCCGGCAGCACCGGCAGCCAGAAGGTCAGGGCCCGGTAGAGGAAGACCGCCGGGGTGGCGACGGCGGGGGAGACGTCGGCGACGGTGAGGGCGCCGATGAGGGCGACCTCGACCGGGCCGATGCCGCCGGGGGTGGGGATCGCCGAGCCGGCCGCGTTGGCGGTCAGGAAGACCACGGCGACGGCCGAGAAGCTGACGTCGCCGCCGAAGGCCTGCACCGAGAAGTCCAGGCAGGCGGTGAAGGAGAGGGTCAGCAGCAGGATGCCGCCGAAGCCGGTGACCAGCTTGCTGGGCGTCTGCATCAGGTCGAGCATCCGCGGCACCACGCCGAAGAACAGCGAGCGCAGCCGGCCCAGCACGAACCGGCGCAGCGGCGCGACGGCGGCCACCACCAGGGCGAGCACGGCGGCGGTGAGCACGCCGATGATCACCGCGCGGGAGGCGGAGAGGTCGCCGTTGGTCTGGCTGCCGGTGATCAGGCCGAAGCTGAACAGCAGCAGCAGGTGCCCGGCCAGGCCGGCCAGCTGGGAGGCGCCGACCGAGGCCACCGCCTGGCCGGAGCGGATGCCGGCCTTCTGGAGGTAGCGGGTGTTGAGCGCGATGCCGCCGATCGCGGCGGGCGCGACCAGCTTGACGAAGGAGCCGGCCAGCTGGGCGGCGACGGTGCGCCGGAACGGCAGCTTCTCGGGGACGAAACCGGTCAGGCTCATCGCGGCGGCGACGTAGCTGAAGGCGGCGGCGAGCAGGGCGGCCGCGGCCCAGGCCCAGTTCATCTGGGAGAGCTTGAGCTGGGCGGGCTTGATGGTGGTCAGGGCCAGGTAGGCGGCGAAGGTGAGCGCGATGACCATGATCAGGGTCTTCGGCTTCAGCCGTTCCAGCTTGGCCGGCGCCATCGGCGCCTCGGGGGCGATCTGGAGGATCTGGCCGCGGATGCGGCTCAGCAGGTCCTCGCCGGCCGCCGCGATGTCCTCCTCGGCCTGCTCCTGGGTGCGCTCCCCGGCCGCGACCTGCTCCAGCGCCCTGGCCCGGGCGGCGGCCTTGCGCTCCTTGGTGAGCTTGGCCAGGTCGACCCTGGTGGAGCGGCTCATCCCGACCGGCTGGAGCAGCGGCAGCGCCTGGGCCACCCGCTCGGCGCCGAGCACCGCGTTGGCGGTGGCGACGGCCCGCTCCGGGCCGATCCGCAGCGCGAAGGTGGTGAGCAGCTGGGCGACGTCGATCCGCAGGGTCAGGTCGGTGGCGGCGATGTCGCCGCCGGAGAGGTTGACCAGGCAGGCGGTCCGCTCGTCCACCGCCAGCAGCGACTCGCCGGTGAGCCGGCGGTGGGCGATCCGGCGCTCGTGCAGGGCGGCCACCGACTGCCAGATCGAGGCCATCACCGGGTCGGTGACCTCCTCGTCGGCCAGCTCGTCGAGGGTGCGGCCGTCGAGGTTCTCGTAGACCAGGATCGCGGCGTCCGGGCCGAGCTCGGAGGTGGCGACCAGCTGCGGCGCGCGGGCGCCCGAGGCGGCCGCCGCGTACGCGATCAGGGCCTCCTGCTCCAGCGCCTGGCGCAGCGACTGGGGGCTGCGGCGGACGGCCACCGAGCGCAGCCGCAGCCGCCGCCAGGCCCGGTAGAAGAAGCCGGAGGCCTGCTGCTCGCGGTCGATGATGTGCACGTCCAGCGGGGGGCCGCCCTGCTGGGTGACGTGGTAGCGGCGGGTGCCGCCGGGGGCGTCGGGGGCGCGGACGGCGCCGGCCGGGGTGAAGCCGACCTTGCGCAGGCCGATCATCAGGTGCTGGCCGGTGGGCCGGATGTTGGGGGAGCCGATCGCGTACAGCGTGCCGTAGGCGACGGACCAGCCGATCAGCACGGTGAGCAGCAGCGACATCGGGGTGGTGTAGCCGCCGAGCAGCTCGGTGACCCCGCTGAAGACCACCACCACCCACAGGGCGACCCGCCAGCGCGGTCTGCTCGACATGCCGACGGCGGTCATGTAGGCGATCACCGGGGCGAGGTAGCCGTGCACCGGGTCGGTGAGGCTGCCGTTGCTGTCCAGCGGCAGCCGGGTCAGCGCGTCCCGGATGTGCGGGGAGGCGCCTTCGGCCACCCACCAGTCGATGCCGAGCGAGACGCCGTACGCCAGCACCGAGGCGAGCACGCCGTCGGCGACCCGCAGGCCGTCGCGTTTGATCAGCCGTTCGACGGCGAAGGCCAGCGGCACCGCGAGCACCGCGACGCTGGAGACCAGGCCGGTGATGGTGGAGAACACCGCGGAGAAGTGCGGCGCGTTGGTGGCGATGTCCTGCTCGATGCCGGTGGTGGTCGAGGTGGCGATGCCGGCCAGTACGAAGACGGCGACGATGCCGAGGACGCCGGCCAGGAAGCGGATCAGGTCGGACGGGCGGTGGGCGCGGGCGGCGAGCAGCGGCTCGTCGACGTCCAGGTGCGGGGCGTCGTCCAGCGGGTCGTGGTCGTGGTCGTGGTCGTCGGCGTGGAGCCGGGGCGGGGCGGCGGGCTCCTGTGCGGCGGACTCCTGGGCGGCGGGCTCCGGGAGCGCGGGCTCGGGGATCGTGGGATCCGGCGCGGCGGGCTCCGGGACCGGGGTCGTCGTGGGGGCGGGGGTCTTGATCATCCGGTCCTTGATCAGGGAGACTTCCGGCGTCGGCCCCGGCCCGGGCCGGTCCTCGCCCTCGTCGCCGGGAGCCGGGGGCACGGCGGCGGCGGACTCGTCGGAGTCCTTGTCCATGCCCACGTCAGCCGTCCCGGTCATCTGGTCTTGTTGTCCTCGTATCACCACTCACCGCCCCGGAAGATGGTGGCATGCTCCGGCTCCCCGTGCGGGACAGGGGGCGGATCGGGCGCGGCGGATCGTTCGTACGGGGCCCCGGGAACGCCCCCGTGGGGAAGAATGCCGCAGGTGACGGACGCAACAGAGGACGGCCTCCCGGACACCCTGCCACCGTTCGCCGAACTGGTGCTCGACCTGGCCGAGCGGATTCCACCCGGCAGGGTGATGACCTACGGCGACGTCGCCGAGTACCTGGGCCAGGGCGGCCCCCGGCAGGTCGGCCGGGTGATGGCCCTGTACGGCGGCTCGGTGCCCTGGTGGCGGGTGATCCGCGCCGACGGCCGCCTGCTGCCCGGGCACGAACGGCGCGCCCTCGCCCACTACGGAGAGGAGGGCACCCCGCTGCGCGAACTCGCCGACCCCGTCCGGGTCGACCTCAAGCGGGCCCGCTGGGACGGCGAGTGAGCGGAAACCGCCGCACCGGACCGGATTGACAGGGCAGGACCGTAGGCTCGATGCGGGCGGGCCCACGCGGCCCGCCCCCGCCGTGCCCCACCGTTCGACCCCAGGACCGAGTTCGTGACCTCCCCCTACCGGCTCGTGCGCAGCCCGCTCGTCCAGCCCGACCCACCCGTGCTGGACGCCTACCAGCGTGCCGTGGTCGAGCACCCCGGCGGGCCGCTGCTGGTCCTGGCCGGGCCCGGCACCGGCAAGACCACCACCCTCGTCGAGGCCGTCGCCCGGCGGATCGCGGACGGCACCGACCCCGAGCGGATCCTCGTCCTCACCTTCAGCCGCAAGGCCGCGATGGAACTGCGCGACCGGATGTCCGGCCGCCTCGGCAGCACCGCCGCCGCCCCGCAGGCCACCACCTTCCACTCCTTCTGCTACGCCCTGCTGCGCGCCCACCAGGACCCGCGGGACTACGCCGAACCGCTGCGGCTGCTCTCCGGCCCCGAACAGGACGTCATGGTCCGCGAACTGCTGGCCGGCGGCGCCGAGGACGCCAAGCGCGGCCTCGGCCGGATCGCCTGGCCGCTGGACCTGCGGGCCTGCCTGACCACCCGCGGCTTCGCCGACGAGGTCCGCGCCGTCCTCGCCCGCAGCCGCGAGCTCGGCCTCGGCGAGGCCGAACTCGAACGCTTCGCCCACGGCGTCCAGCGCCCCGACTGGGCCGCCGCCGCGCACTTCCTGGCCGACTACCTCGACGTCCTCGACCTGCGCGGCGTCCTCGACTACGCCGAACTCGTCCACCGCGCCGTGCTGCTCGCCGAACGCCCCGAGGTCGGGCAGGAACTGCGGCGCCGCTACGAGGTGGTCTTCGTCGACGAGTACCAGGACACCGACCCCGCCCAGGTCCGGCTGCTGCGCCGGCTCGCCGGCGGCGGCGGCGACCTCGTCGCCGTCGGCGACCCGGACCAGTCGATCTACGCCTTCCGCGGCGCCGACATCAACGGCATCCTCGACTTCCCGCAGACCTTCCGGCAGGCCGACGGAACCCCCGCCGACGTCCTGGTCCTGCGGGTCTCCCGCCGCTCCGGCGCCGTCCTGCTCGCCGCCTCCCGCGAAGTCGCCCGCCGGATGCCGATGGGCCGGCTGCCCGCCGACAAACTCGCCCAGCACCGCGCCCTGCTGCCCTCCCGCGAGGGCGGCCGGGTCGAGGTCTACACCTACCCGACCCCCGGCGCCGAACTCGACTCGATCGCCGACCTGCTGCGCCGCGCCCACCTGGAGGACGGCGTGCCCTGGGGCGAGATGGCCGTCCTGGTCCGGGCCGGTGCCCGCTCCATCCCCGGCGTGCGGCGGGCCCTGGGCGCCGCCGGCGTCCCGCTGGAGATCGACGGCGACGACCTGCCGCTGCGCGAGGAACCGGCCGTCGCCCAACTGCTGCTCGCCCTGCGGGTCTGCGCCGAGCTCGCCGCCCGCGACAAGCAGGGCGACCCGGACGCCCCCGACCCGCTCACCACCGACCTCGCCCACACCCTGCTCACCGGCCCGCTCGGCGGCCTCGACGGCTCCGACCTGCGCCGCCTCGGCCGCGCCCTGCGCGAGGAGGAACGCGCCGCGCTGCGCGCCGACGGCCGGGGCACCACCGCCCCCCGCCCGGCCGACGAACTGATCCGCGAAGCCCTCGCCGAACCCGAGCGGCTCGTCGCCCTCGACCCCGCGCACGCCCGCCGCGCCCGCGACCTCGGCACCCTGCTGCGCAAGGTCCGCGAGCTGCTGGCCGGGGGCTGCACCGCCGAGGAGGCGCTCTGGGAGCTCTGGGACGGCAGCCGCCGCTGGCGCGAACGCCTGGAACGGGCCGCCCTGCGCGGCGGCGCGGCCGGCCGCAACGCCGACCGCGACCTCGACGCGCTGTGCGCCCTGTTCGAGACCGCCGCCCGCGCCGAGGAACAGGTCACCGGCCACCGCAGCGCCCTCGACCTGCTCGCCGAACTCGAAGCCCAGGACATCGCCGCCGACACCCTCACCGTCCGCGCCGTGCGCCCCGAAGCGGTACGGCTGATGACCGCCCACCGCTCCAAGGGCCTGGAATGGCGCCTGGTCGTGGTGGCCGGCGTCCAGGACGGCCTCTGGCCCGACCTCCGCCGCCGCGGCTCCCTCCTCGAAGCCGACCGGATCGGCCGCGACGGCCTCGCCGAACCGCTCTCCCCGGGCGCCCTGCTCGGCGAGGAGCGCCGGCTCTTCTACGTCGCCGCCACCCGCGCCAGGGAACGGCTGATCGTCACCGCCGTCAAGGCCCCCGCGGACGACGGCGACGAACCCTCCCGCTTCCTGCGCGAGCTCTACCGCGAGGACGTCGACCCCGCCACCGGCAGGACCGTGCGCCGAACCCCGCCGGTCACCGTCGAGGACGTCACCCACCGCCCGCGCCGCCCGCTGTCCGTCGCCGCGCTGGTCGCCGAACTGCGCGCCGTCACCGTCGACCCCGCCCGCTCGCCCGAACTGCGCCGCGCCGCCGCCGAACGGCTCGCCACCCTGGCCGCCGCCACCGACGAGGACGGGCTGCCGCTGGTGCCCGCCGCCCGCCCCGAGCGCTGGTGGGGCCTGGACGACCCGACGGCCGCCCCCGAGCCGCTGCGCGGCGCCGACGCCCCCGTCCGGCTCTCCGGCAGCGGCCTGGAACAGCTGGAGAGCTGCTCCCTCCAGTGGTTCCTGGACAAGGAGGTCAAGGCGCGCGGCGCCGGCTCGGCCGCCCAGGGCTTCGGCAACGTGGTGCACGCCCTCGCCGACGAGGTCGGCTCCGGCCGCACCCCCGCCGACCTCGCCGTCCTGATGGAACGGCTGGACACCGTCTGGGACGCGCTGGCCTTCGACGCGCCCTGGAAGTCCCAGCAGGAGAAGACCGAGGCACGCGCCGCCCTGGAGCGCTTCCTCAACTGGCACGTCCTGGAACGCGGCCGCGACCTGGTCGCCACCGAGCACGGCTTCGACGTCACCCTCGACGTCGGCGGCGTCCGGGTCCGCATCCGCGGCTCGATGGACCGGGTGGAGAAGGACACCGCCGGCCGCGCCTACGTCGTCGACTTCAAGACCGGCAAGCAGATACCCACCGACAAGTCACTGCCCGAGCACAAGCAGCTCGCCGTCTACCAGCTCGCCGTCCGGGCCGGCGCCCTCAACGAGCTGCCCGGCTTCGACGGGACGGCGCCGGACACCGGCGGCGCCGAACTCGTCCACCTGCGCGAACCCGCCGCCAAGGCCGCCCAGGACGCCCCCAAGGTGCAGCGCCAGGAGCCGCCCGAGGGCGAGCCGTGGATCGAGAACCTGCTCGCCGACGCGGCCGGGAAGGTCCTCGCCGAACGCTTCGTCCCGCAGACCGGCGGCGGCTGCGACCGCTGCTCCTTCCGCCGCAGCTGCTCCGCCCAGCGGGACGGTGCGCAGCTGGTGGAGTGATGGCCGCCCGGCAAGGATTGTCCGTCGCTCCGGTTACCGTTGCGTGGTGACCGCCGTGCTCAGCCATCCCGACCAGCTCAAGGAGCTGCTGGGGATCCCGTTCAACCGGGAGCAGATGGCGGCCATCGGCGCCCCCCTGGAGCCGGCCGTGATCGTGGCCGGCGCCGGCTCCGGCAAGACCACCGTGATGGCCGCCCGGGTGGTCTGGCTGGTCGGCTCCGGCGCGGTACGGCCCGAGGAGGTGCTCGGCCTCACCTTCACCAACAAGGCCGCCGGTGAACTCGCCGAACGCGTCCGCGCCGCCCTGCGTGTCTGCGGGCTGGGGGTCCCCCCGGCCGAAGGCTGGGGGCGCGTCGGCGACCGGGACGCCGCCGAACCGCTCGGCGACCCGGAGATCTCCACCTACCACGCCTTCGCCGGCCGCCTGCTCAAGGAGCACGGCCTGCGGATCGGCATCGAACCGGACGTGCGGCTGCTCGCCGACGCCACCCGCTTCCAGCTCGCCGCCAAGGTGCTGCGCGCCGCCCGCGGCCCGTTCCCCGCGCTCACCGGGACCTTCGCCAACCTGGTCGCCGACCTGACCGCGCTGGACGGCGAACTCGCCGAGCACCTCGTCGAGCCGCAGACCCTGCGCGACTTCGACGAACGGCTGCTGGACACCCTCGCCACCGCCAAGCTCACCAACGACGACCTGCGGGCCGTCCCGGCCACCGCCCGGGCCCGGCTGGAGCTGCTGCGCCTGGTCGAGGACTACCGGCGGCGCAAGCGCTCCGCCGGGCTGATGGACTTCGGCGACCAGATCGCCGCCGCCGCCCGCCTGGCCCAGCAGCGCCCCGAGGTCGGCGAGCTGCTGCGCGGCCAGTACAAGGTGGTGCTGCTGGACGAGTACCAGGACACCTCGGTCGCCCAGCGGCTGATGCTGGCCGGCCTCTTCGGCGCCGGCCCCGAGGACGCCCCCTCCGGCGGCGCCCGCTCCGGCGGCGGCCACCCGGTGACCGCCGTCGGCGACCCCTGCCAGGCGATCTACGGCTGGCGCGGCGCCTCCGTCGCCAACCTCGACGAGTTCCCCCGGCACTTCCCGAAGGCCGACGGCCGCCCCGCCGACCGCTACGCGCTCAGCGAGAACCGCCGCAGCGGCGGCCGCCTGCTCGCCTTCGCCAACGAACTCGCCGCCCCGCTGCGGGAGATGCACGAAGGCGTCGAGGCGCTGCGCCCGGCCCCCGGCGCCGAGCAGGACGGCTTCGTCCGGGCGGCGCTGCTGCCCACCCACGCCGAGGAGATCGGCTGGCTGGCCGACTCGATCGCCCACCTGGTGCGCACCGGCACCGCGCCCGGCCGGATCGCCGTGCTGTGCCGCGGCGGCGCGGCCTTCCCGGACATCCACGCGGCGCTGGTCGCCCGGGAGGTGCCGGTCGAGGTGGTGGGCCTCGGCGGGCTGCTGCAGCTGCCCGAAGTGGCCGACCTGGTGGCGGTCTGCGAGGTGCTGCAGGACCCGACCGCCAACGCCGCGCTGGTGCGCCTGCTGATCGGCCCGCGCTGGCGGATCGGCCCGCGGGACCTCGCGCTGCTCGGCCGCCGGGCCGCCGCCCTGGTCCGGACCGGCCGCTCCGAGGACGTCGAGGCGCTGGCCGCGGCCGTCGCCGAGGCGGACCCGACCGAGGTGGTCTCGCTGGCCGACGCGGTGGAGACCTTCCTGACGGCCCCGACCGGTGAGCCGGGCGAGCAGCCCGACGACCTGCCGTTCTCCGCCGAGGCCCGGGTGCGCTTCGCCCGGCTCGCCGCCGAGCTGCGCGAGCTGCGCCGCTCGCTCGCCGACCCGCTGATGGACGTGCTGCACCGGGTGCTGTCCGTCACCGGCCTGGAGGTCGAACTCGCCGCCTCCCCGCGGGCCCTGGCCGCCCGGCGGCGGGAGACCCTGCACGCCTTCCTGGACGTCGCCGCCTCCTTCGCCGACCTCGACGGCGACCCGGGCCTGGCCGCCTTCCTGGGCTTCCTGCGCGCCGCCCAGGAGTACGAGCGCGGCCTGGACAGCAGCCTGCCCGGCGGCGAGGACACCGTGAAGGTGCTCACCGCGCACAAGTCCAAGGGCCTGGAGTGGGACGTGGTGGCCGTCCCCGGCCTGGTGCGGGGCGCGTTCCCGTCGTCCAGCCCGCGCGAACGCTGGACGAGCACCAAGCGCGTGCTCCCGCACGCCCTGCGCGGCGACGCCGCGACCCTGCCCGACGTGCGCGGCGGGTGGAACGGGAAGTCGATGACGGCGTTCAGGAAGGAGCTGGCCGACCACTCCGTCACCGAGGAACTGCGCCTGGGCTACGTGGCGTTCACCCGTCCCCGGTCGCTGCTGCTGGCCTCCGGGCACTGGTGGGGCCCGAGCCAGAAGACCGTCCGCGGCCCGTCCCCCTTCCTGGAGGCGCTGCGCGAGCACTGCGAGCGGCCCGGCGCGGGCGAGGTCGAGCACTGGGCCGAGCAGCCGGAGAAGGGCGCCGAGAACCCGGCGCTGGCCGCCCCGGTCGAGCACCCCTGGCCGCTGCCGCTGGACCCGGCCGCCCAGCACGCCCGCCGCCGGGTCGCCGAGGTGGTGCGCGCCCGCCTCGCCGGGGCGCCGGCCCCGGAGCCCGAGGAGACGACCCCCGAGGACCAGCGCCAGGTGGCCTCCTGGGACCGCGATCTGACCGCCCTGCTGGGCGAGTTGGAGCGCTCCCGGCGCACCGCCCGGGACGTGCCGCTGCCCGCCGCGCTCTCCGCCACCCAGCTGCTGCGGCTGGCCGCCGACCCGGACGGCTTCGCCCGTGACCTGGCCCGTCCGATGCCGCGCCCCCCGCAGCCCGCGGCCCGGCGCGGCACCCGCTTCCACGCCTGGGTGCAGTCCCGGATCGAGCCGCTGCTGCTGGTCGAGCCCGGCGCGCTGCCCGGCGCCGACGACGACGGCATCGAGGACGAGCAGGACCTGGAACGGCTCAAGGAGGCGTTCCTGCGCACCCCGTACGCCCAGCGCAAGCCCCACCGGGTGGAGGCGCCGTTCCAGCTGGTGCTGGCGGGCCGGGTGGTGCGGGGGCGCATCGACGCGGTCTACCGGGAAGATGACGGATTGTCGGAATCCGGTGGTGGGTCACGCTACGAAGTGGTGGACTGGAAGACCCACCGGGAGGAGACCGCCGATCCGTTGCAGCTCGCGGTCTACCGGCTGGCCTGGGCCGAGCAGGCGGGTGTCGATCCCGAGCAGGTCACCGCGTCGTTCCTGTACGTCCGCAGCGGGCGGATCGTCCGCCCGGCAGGACTTCCCGCCCGAAAAGAGTTGGAACGGCTTCTGATCGGGAACAGTGACTATTGAGTCACGCAGAGCATCCAAGTCATCACGCCAGTGCCCGAAACCTGTGCGTCGTGCACGTTTCGCGCCTATTGTGGGGTCGGTAACCGGTCAACCCCCGAGCTCCGGCCGCCAGCGAGGCCCGCATTTCCTAACCCTCAGTCATCACCGCAGGTGCCCCCGGGCATCGGCGTCTTCTGCTGGAGAAACCGAAGTTGAGCGCGACCGGATGGATCAGAGAGCGGTTCACCGGGCCGACCCCGGGCCCCGCTCCGCGCGCGACCGGCACCTGGCCGAGGACGGCGCTGGCGCTGCCGTTCATCGGCATGGTGCTGATCGTCGCCCTCGACTACCTCAGCGGCACCGAGGTGACCGTCGAACCGGCCCTCACCGCCGTCCCCGCGCTGGCCGCCGTGGTCAGCCGCCGCACCTGGTACCCGCTCGCCATCGGCCTGGGCACCGAGGCCGCCGCCTTCCTGATGGCCTTCCGCAGCGACACCCTCGACGAGTCCGTGCACGTCGCCAGCGTCTTCGCGATCCTGCTCGTGGCCACGATCGGCTGGGTCAGCGCCACCCTGAGACTGCGCCAGGAACAGGCCCTGGCCGACGCCCAGCTCGTCGCCTCGATCGCCCGCCGGGTCCTGCTGCGACCCGTCCCCGAACGCGTCGGCACCGTCCGGGCGGCCGTCCACTACGAGGCCGCCGCCGCCCACGCCCGGATCGGCGGCGACCTCTACGAAGTGGTCAACACCCGGCACGGGGTGCGCGCCGTGGTCGGCGACGTCCGCGGCAAGGGGCTCGGCGCGGTGGAGACCGCCGCCGCCGTGCTCGGCGCCTTCCGTGAAGCCGCCCACCAGGAGCCCGCCCTCGACCGGGTGGCCGGCTGGCTGGCCGACAGCCTCGACCGCGCCCTGCACGAGAACGACCACCCCGGCGTGGAGGAGGAGTTCGTCACCCTGGTGCTGATCGGCGTCCGCCCCGACGGCACCTCGGAGATCGTCAACTGCGGCCACCCCGCCCCGCTGCTGCTGCGCGGCGGGGACGTCCACCCGCTCGAACTCGCCGAGACCGTACCGCCGCTGGGCGTCCTCGACCCGGCCGACGTCCGCCCGCCGGTGCACCGGATCCAGCTCCAGGGCGAGGACCGGGTGCTGCTGTTCACCGACGGGGTGATCGAGGCCCGCGACCGCGCCGGCGTCTTCTACCCGCTCGCCGAACGCTTCCCGCGCTGCGCCGCCGGCCGCCCGGCCGACGTCCTGCAGCGCCTGCACGAGGACGTGGTGCGCCACGTCGGACGCCAGCTCGGCGACGACGCGGCCATGCTGCTCCTCCAGTTCGACCCGCCGCCCGCCCTCGGCACGGGCACCGGCCGGCTCGTGGCCTCCGTCCAACTCCCGCAGCAGGCCGGAGTCCTGACGCGCCAGTAGACCGGGCCCCGGCGGGCCGGGAGCGCTACAGCGACACCTCGACCAGCAGCGGCCGGTGGTCCGACACCACCGTGCGCGGCGCCGCCGCCGGGCCCACCGCCGCGCGCGGCACCCCGATCGCCAGGACGTGGTCGAACTGCACCGCCGGCCGGTGCGAAGGATAGGTGGGGGTGCGCGCCAGGTCGTACCAGCCCTGGAGCCGGGCGCGCGGCTCGCGCACCCGGCGCCGGCGCGGCTCGGCCAGCACCGGCCGGGCCCGCCTGGCCGCCCGCAGCTCGCGCACCCGGGCCCGCGCCCGCGGCGCGCTGCGCTCCAGCGCCGTCGCCCCGCCGAGCACCGTGCGCGGCACCGCGCCGACCAGGTTGAAGTCGCCCAGCACCAGGTACGGCTGCGGCAGGTCGGCGATCCAGCGCCGGATGCCGGCCAGCTGCGCCATGTTCCAGCCGGGCACGAAGGACAGGTGCGCCGCCACCACGGTGAACGGGCCGCGCTCGCCCTCCAGGACGGCCGCCAGCGCGGCCCGGGGCTCGTCCGGCACCGGCGTCAGCCCGCGCCGCCCGGCCACCCGCAGCGGCAGCCCGAACGGCGCCGGGGCGAACCGCCGGGCCCGCCAGTGGAGCACCGGGAGCCTCGTCAGCAGGGCCGTCCCGTAGGAGGGCAGGGCGCCGTCACCCACCTCGCCCGGTCCGTACACCCGCAGGCCGTTCGGCCCGTCCGGCTCCGGCACCCAGCCGGCCACCGGCGCCGGGCGGCCGTGCAGCGCCGCGGCGAAGCGCCAGTCCCCGGCGCCCATCGCCGCGGCCGCCACCGCGGCCTGGTCGGTGCCGCCCGAGCGCGACTGGTGCCGGTCCACCTCCTGGAGCGCCAGCACGTCGGCGTCCAGGGCGGCCACCGCCTCGGCCAACGGGCCGCCGGCGTCGGACGGGTAGGGCCGCGGGGCGCCGTCCGGGGCGAGGGGCTGGCCGTGCAACAGGTTGAAGGTGGCGATGCGCAACTGGCTCACACCGCACGACGGTACCCGGTCGCCGGGGGAGGGGGGTCCGGCTTGAGACGGGGATGCATACCGGGTATACATACTCGGTATGTCCATCCGTCACGGTCTGCTCGCCCTGCTCGACCAGGGCCCGCGCTACGGCTACCAGCTGCGCACCGAGTTCGAGGCGCGCACCGGCGCCACCTGGCCGCTCAACGTCGGGCAGGTCTACACCACGCTGTCGCGACTGGAGCGCGACGGACTGGTCGAGGCCGCAGGGGAGGACGACGAAGGCCACCAGTTCTACGCGGTGACCGACGCCGGCCGCGCCGAACTGCGGAACTGGTTCGACACCCCGGTGCCCCGGACCAACCCACCGCGCGACGAACTGGCGATCAAGCTCGCCATGGCGGTGACCGTCCCCGGAGTGGACGTCTCCGCCGTCGTCCAGGGCCAGCGCCGACACAGCATCAAGGCACTCCAGGACTACACCCGGCTCAAGGGCCGCGCCCTGGCGGGCGAGTCCAGGCCCGGCGTCGCGCCCTCCGAGAGCAACGACCTCGCCTGGCTGCTCGTCCTCGACCAGCTGATCTTCCAGACCGAAGCGGAGATCCGCTGGCTCGACCACTGCGAGACCCGGCTCGCCCAGCAGGCCGAACTCCAGCAGGCCCGCACCGCCGAGGCCGCCCGCGACGGCGCCGCGCCCGCCAAGCGCGGCCGCCGCCTGCGCGCCTGAACCCAGGCACCCGAACCACCAGGCCCGGTCCCGACACCGGGCCCGCACCCAGCACAAGGGGGGAATCCATGTCCCACACCGAACCGTCCAGGCACACGCCGGTGCTCCACCTGGAGAACGTCACCCGCGTCCACGGCCACGGCGCCGCCGAGGTCCAGGCCCTGCGCGGCATCGACCTGAAGGTCCACCCCGGCGAGTTCGTCGCCGTCATGGGCCCCTCCGGCTCCGGCAAGTCGACCCTGCTCACCCTGGCCGGCGGCCTGGACACCCCGAGCGGCGGCCGGGTCCTGGTCGAGGGCGTCGCCCTCGGCGACCTCAACCGCAAGAAGCTCGCCCAGGTCCGCCGCCGCTCCGTCGGCTACGTCTTCCAGGACTACAACCTGATACCGGCGCTCACCGCCGCCGAGAACATCTCGCTGCCGCGCGAACTCGACGGGCTGTCCACCCGCGCCGCCCGCCGCGAGGCACTCGCCGCCCTGCAGGAACTCGGCATCCCCGAGCTCGCCGACCGCTTCCCCGACGACATGTCCGGCGGCCAGCAGCAGCGCGTCGCCATCGCCCGCGCCCTGATCGGCGACCGCCGCCTGGTCCTCGCCGACGAACCCACCGGCGCCCTCGACTCCACCACCGGCGAGGCCGTCCTCGCCGTACTGCGCGCCCGCTGCGACGCCGGCGCCGCCGCCATGATGGTCACCCACGAGGCCCGGCACGCCGCCTGGGCCGACCGGGTCGTCTTCCTGCGCGACGGCCGGATGGTCGACGAGTCCACCAGCCAGGACGCCGCCAGCCTGCTCGTCAGCGCCGCCGGCAACAGCCTGAAGGTGGACGAGTGAAGCTCAGCGCCTGGCGGGTAGCCCTGCGCATCGCCCGCCGCGACGCCCTGCGCGCCAAGGGCCGCAGCGCCCTCGTCATCGCCATGGTGGCGCTGCCCGTCCTCGGCGTCACCGGCGCCGACGTGGTCTTCCGCAGCGCCGAACTCACCACCACCGAACGCACCGAACGGCTCATGGGCCAGGCGGCCGGCGAACTCGACATGGTCGAACGCGGCTCCTCCGTCATCCAGGCACCCGACCCCAGCAACGGATTCATCCTCAAGGACCCCAAGGGGGACGCCAAGAACGGCGAAGCCCCCAAGTACACCCCCGCGCAGCAGCGCGCCCTCGACACCCCGCCCGCCGACCTGGCCCGCCGACTGCTCCCGGCCGGCTCCGCCGTGGTGCCCGAACTCCTCGGCCCCTTCACCGCCGTGAGCAGCGCCGAAGGCCTGCTCACCGCCCGGGTCAGCGAAGCCGACCTGACCGACCCGGTCTGGCGGGGCCGGATCGACCTGGTCAAGGGCCGCGCCCCCGCCGCCGACACCGAGGCCGCCGTCTCCCGGGACTTCCTCAAGCGCTCCGGGCTCAAGATCGGCGACAAGACCACCGTCCGCGGCCTCGAAGCCAGCCCCTTCACCATCACCGGCGTCTACGAGTACCCCGGCGAACTGTCCGCCACCGAGATCACCGCCCGCCCCGGCACCCTGCTGGGCCGGCTCCCCAAGCCGTCGAACGCCTCCGACAACACCGCGCAGGGCGGCGACGAGCCCTCCCGCTGGCTGGTCAAGCTCCCGGCCGGCGCCACCCTCGACTGGCCGAAGGTCAAGGAACTCAACGAGTACGGCTTCCAGGTCACCTCACGCGCCGTCCTCGCGAACCCGCCCGCCCGCGCCGACGTCCCCTACTACTCCGAGGACCGGCAGCGCGGCGGCCCGCAGACCAGCTACTTCAACCGGGCCGACATCGTCGCCCTCGCCACCGTCGCCGGCATGGCCCTGCTGGAGATCGTCCTCCTGGCCGGCCCCGCCTTCGCCGTCGGCGCCCGCCGCTCCCGCCGCCAGCTCGGACTGCTCGCCGCCGCCGGCGGTGACCGCGCCAACGTCCGCTCCGTCGTCCTCGGCGGCGGCATCGTCCTCGGCCTCACCGGCGCCGCCGTCGGCCTCGGCCTCGGCATCGGCACGGTCGCCCTGCTGCGCACCAACGCCGAGGAGTACTCCGGCCAGCGCTTCGGCCACTTCGCCCTGCCGCCGCTCGACCTGCTCGGCATCCTCCTGGTCGGCCTCGCCACCGGACTGCTGGCCGCCGTCGTGCCCGCCGTCCAGGCCTCCCGCCAGGACGTCGTCGCCGCGCTCACCGGCCGCGACACCCTCAAGCCGCCCAGCCGCAAGCTCGCCGTCCTCGGCCTGCTGATGCTCGGCGGCGGCGCGGCCCTCGCCCTGTACGGCGCCACCAGCGGCATCGGCAACAGCAGCTTCGCCGTCCTCGGCGGCTCGGCCGTCGCCGAACTCGGCATGGTCGCCCTCGTGCCCTACCTGGTCGGACTGTTCGGCCGGATCGGCCGCCTGCTCCCGCTCAGCCCCCGGCTCGCCCTGCGCGACTCGGTCCGCCACCGCGGCCGCACCGCGCCCGCCGTGGCCGCCGTGATGGCCGCCGTCGCCGGCTCCGTCGCGGTCAGCGTCTACATGGCCAGCATCGACGAACAGCAGCGCCGCGAATACGTCCCCTCCGCCCCGGCCGGCGCCGTCATCCTCGGCAACGGCTGGATGGACGGACCCGACGGCAAGCTGCTGCCGCAGATGCGCGAGGCCGTCGAACGCAGCATCCCCGAACTCGGCCCGCGCGCCGACGTCCAGCGCGTCGACCCCAAGGCCGACTGCATGGCGGGCGCCTACTGCGGCTACATCAGCGTCGAACTGCCCAAGGAACAGCGCTGCCCCGTCTTCGGCACGGACGACGACATCTCAACCGAGGAGCGCGCGCGGGTCGTGAGCACGGACAAGCGCTGCCAGATCACCACCCACCAGGGCATCCGGTTCCCCTCGCTGCAGTCCGGCGACGCGACCCTGCTGCGCAACCTCTACGGCGCCACCGACCAGGGATCCGCCCAGGCCCTGGCCGCCGGCAAGGCCGTGGTCTTCGACCCGCGCTACCTCAAGGACGGCAAGGTCACCCTCCGGGTCAGCCTCCCCTCCCCCCCGCCCTCCGCCCCGTCCTCGCCCTCGCCCTCGCAGGACAAGCCCACCCACAACGAGATCACCGTGGACGCGGTGCTCGCCGACGCCACGGTGCCGGCCCCGGCCATGGCCGTGATCAGCCCGGCCACCACCGCGCGGCTCGGCTTCCACTCCGCACCGGCCGGCTCGGTCTGGCGGCCCGCGGCCGCGCCCACCGACAAGGCCCAGCAGAAGGCCACCGGCGCGCTGGGCAAGCTCAGCAGCCACGACGTGCTGAGTGTCGAACGCGGCTACCAGAGCCGGACCGACCTGATCCAGCTCGGCCTGAACGTCTTCGCCGCCCTCGTCGCCCTCGGCGCGGCCGGCATCGCCACCGGACTGGCCGCCGCCGACTCCCAGCGCGACCTGACCACCCTCGCGGCGGTCGGCGCCGAACCCCGCATCAGGCGTTCGCTGTCCGGCTTCCAGTGCGGCGTGATCGCCGCCATGGGCGCCCTGCTCGGCGTGGTCAGCGGGCTGGTACCCGGAGTGGCACTGCGCAAGGTCCAGGCCGCGGCGGGCGGCTACCCCGGGATCAGCGGCGCGGAGCTCGCCGACCGGGCGACCCTGGTCTTCCCATGGCCCACCATCGCCGCCACCGTGGTGCTGCTGCCGCTCCTCGCGGCCGCCCTCGCGGCCCTGATGACCCGCTCGCGGATCACCCTGCTGCGCCGCTCGGGCTGAGGCCGCCGCCGGGTTCCGTCCCGGGGGCCGCGCGGGCCCCGCCGACCGTCCGCTGCCCGTTCACCACCCGTCCGCGGCCCGTCCGCCGCCCGACCGCCACCCCCGTCCGCCGTTCCCGGCGGCGGGGGTGGCGGGCTTCCGGGGGTGACGGGAGCGCGGGGGTGACGGAGGTTACAGCCCCGACGCGGCCCGGCAGCCGGACGGCCGGGGCGGGCAGGCACACCGGCGAACTACAGTCGTCGGTATGACGAAAACCCCGGACAGCGCCGTCCGCTCCTACATCGCCCAGCACCAGGCCGCCTTCCTCGCCGACCTCTCCGAGTGGCTCACCATCCCCTCGGTCTCCGCCGACCCGGCCCGGTCCGGCGACGTGCGGCGCTCGGCCGAGTGGCTCGCCGCCAAGCTGCGCGAGACGGGCTTCCCGGTGGCCGAGGTGTGGGAGACCGACGGACTCCCGGCGGTGTTCGCCGAATGGCCGTCCGGGGACCCGGCCGCGCCGACCGTCCTGGTCTACGGGCACCACGACGTGCAGCCCGCGGCGAAGGAGGACGGCTGGGAGACCGAGCCGTTCACCCCGACCGTGGTCGACGGCCGGCTGTACGCGCGCGGCGCCGCCGACGACAAGGGCCAGGTGTTCTTCCACACCCTGGGCGCGCGCGCCCACCTGGCCGCCACCGGCCGCACCTCGCCGGCCGTCAACCTCAAGCTGCTGATCGAGGGCGAGGAGGAGTCCGGCTCGCCGCACTTCGCCGACCTGGTCCGGCGCGAGGCCGGGCGGCTGGCCTCCGACGTGGTCGTCATCTCGGACACCGGCATGTGGTCCGCGACCACGCCGACCGTCTGCACCGGCATGCGCGGCCTGGCCGACGCCCAGGTCGACCTGTACGGGCCGGACACCGACATCCACTCCGGTTCCTTCGGCGGCGCCGTGCCCAACCCGGCCCAGGTCGCGGCCGAGCTGGCCGCCGCCCTGCACGACGGCGACCGCAGGGTCGCGATCCCGGGCTTCTACGACGGCGTCATCGAACTGACCGAGCGCGAGCGCGAGCTGTTCGCCGAGCTGCCCTTCGACGAGGAGCAGTGGCTGAAGGTCGCCAAGTCGTACGGCACCCGCGGCGAGGCCGGCTACTCCACCCTGGAGCGGATCTGGGCCCGCCCGACCGCCGAGGTCAACGGCGTCTGGGGCGGCTACACCGGCCCCGGCGGCAAGACCATCGTCCCCGCCTCGGCGCACCTCAAGCTGTCCTTCCGGCTGGTCGCCGGGCAGGAGGTGGAGAAGGTCCGCGACGCCGTCCGCGCCTGGGTGGCCGAGCGGGTGCCCGAGGGCGTCCGGTACGAGCTGGTCTTCCCGGGCGCGACCCGGCCCTGCCTGACCCCGCTGGACCACCCGGCGCTCCAGTCCACCGTCCGCGCGATGGGGCGGGCCTTCGAGCAGAAGATCCTCTTCACCCGCGAGGGCGGTTCCGGCCCCGCCGCCGACCTCCAGGACGTGCTGGGCGCGCCGGTGCTGTTCCTCGGCATCTCGGTGCCCTCGGACGGCTGGCACTCGGTCAACGAGAAGGTCGAGCTGGACCTGCTGGCCAAGGGCGTGGAGACCGCCGCGTACCTCTGGGGCGACCTGGCCGAGAACTTCCGGCCGGGGGCATGACCCCCGCCGCGCGCACCATGGCAGCCAGATCATTCATCCGGATGATTCACCACGTGGGGATGGAACAGACGTGAGCACCGTGCCTGAGACCGAGCGCCCGTTGCACCTGGCACTGGCCCGGTCCGGGGTGGACCGGGCGGCCGAGCACCGGTTCGACGAGCCCTGGCTGGCGGCCGCCTGGAGCCACCCGAACACCCGGGTCCTGCCGATCGCCGGCGGCGAGGCGTTCGTGGTCGACACCGCGCAGGGCACCGAACTCGTGCTGATGCCCTCCTTCGAGGCGCCGCAGACCGGGGACCGGTACTTCCTCGGCACCGACGAGGACGGCGTCTCCTACTTCGCGCTGGCCGGCGAGAGCCTGCCCGGGCGCCTCGACGGCGACGCCCGTCCGGCCGGCCTGCGCGAGGTCGGCGGGCTGCTGTCCGACCGGGACGCCGGGCTGCTGGTGCACGCGGTGGCGCTGGAGCACTGGCACCGGCTGCACAGCTTCTGCTCGCGCTGCGGGCACCCGACCGAGAAGGCCGGCGCCGGACACGTGCGGCGCTGCACCTCCTGCGCGGCCGAGCACTACCCGCGCACCGACCCGGCGGTGATCATGGTGATCACCGACGAGCAGGACCGCTGCCTGCTCGGCCGCCAGGCGCTGTGGCCGGAGGGCCGCTGGTCGACGCTGGCCGGCTTCGTCGAGCCGGGGGAGTCGATCGAGCAGGCGGTGGCCCGCGAGGTGCAGGAGGAGGCGGGCGTCCGGGTCGGCGAGGTGCGCTACGTCGCCAGCCAGCCCTGGCCGTTCCCGTCCAGCCTGATGCTCGGCTTCCAGGGCAGGGCGCTGCCCGGCGGCACCGAGATCACCGTGGACGGCGAGGAGCTGGCCGAGGCGCGCTGGTTCTCCCGCGAGGAGCTGCGGGCCGGGATGGAGGCGGGGGAGATCCTGCCGCCGTCCGGCATCTCGATCGCCCGGCACCTGGTCGAGCTCTGGTACGGGGAGCCGCTGCCCTCGGCGGCGCGCTGGTAGTCCCGTCGTCCGGCAGTCCCGCGGGAAAGGGGTCCTTGTGAAGGGGCCCTTGTGAAGGGGGCGGCGCGGGGGGCGCATGGTCAATTCCATGCGCCCCCCTTTTTCTTTCCGAGCCCTTTCGGAATTCCTCGCGCCCATCTGTTCGTGTTCGGACGGGCCAGTTCTGCTACCGGGAAGCGGGTCCGGAGGCGCGCGGCCCACCCGCACGGACGATATTGCCGGAAACGGCTGAAACCCCCTCGCCGCGCTCGCTACATTCACCAGGGTGACAATCCCCCGGGGCACCGCCCAATCCCCCAAATACCAGCGCCTCGCCGCCGACCTGCGCCGCCGGATCGCCGAAGGCGAGTTCACCGCCGACGCGGCCCTGCCGGTCGAGAGCGAACTGGAGCGCCAGTACGGCGTCGCCCGCAACACCGTCCGGCTCGCCGTCGACGTCCTCGTCAACGAAGGCCGCCTGGTCCGCCTCCAGGGCAAGGGCACCTACCTGCGCGAACACCCCGTCCTGGACCACCACGCCTACGGGCCCACCCCCCACCCCGCACCCCGCGACTGCCTCGCCGCACCCTCCGCCGCCTACCTCGGCGAGGCCGCCGAAGCCGGGCGGGAACTCAGCACCGACTTCGAGATGATGATCGTCCGGGCCCGGGTGGACATCGCCGAACGACTCGGTCTGCGCCCCGGCGAGGCCATCGTCGTCCGCCGCCAGCTGCGCCTGCTCGACCGCGAGCCCTACTCCATCGAGGAGAGCCACTACCGGGCCGGCCTCGCCGCCGGCACCCCGCTGATGGAACCCGACCCCGTCGACGGCGGCGACGAGGCGGTGCTCGCCACCCTCGGACGCACCGAGATCGGCGCCGTCGACCACCTGGTCGCCCGCATGCCGGGCCCCGAGGAGGCCCAGTGGTTCCAGGGCGGCCCCGGCGTGCCGCTCATGGTGCAGACCCGCGTCACCTACGACCGGCGCGGGCCCGTCCGGGTCATCGAGACCCGCTACTCGGCCGACCGCAGCCGGCTCGTCTACGGCGTCGGCGACCTCGGCGCCCGCACCAGCCTGCCCGCCCCCGCCGCACCCGTCGACCCGGCCCGGGCCGACGCGCCGTGACGCGCGCCGGCTCCGGCCGGACCCGGGCCCGACCGGGCGGACTCAGGCCGCCAGGGCCTTCTTGACCTGGATCAGGCTCGGGTTGGTCATCACGACCCGCTCGCCGCCGCCCGCCGGCGTCACCAGCACCGTCGGAACGGTCTGGTTGCCGTTGTTCACCGACTCGACGAAGGACGCCGACGCCGGGTCCTCCTCGATGTTGATCTCGGTGTAGCCGATGCCTTCGCGGTCCAGCTGGCTCTTGAGGCGGTTGCAGTACCCACACCAGGTCGTGCTGTACATCGTCACGGTGCCGGACATCGAGGGGGCTCCTTCGGAAAGAGGAATGCGTACGGTCACCGGAGGGAACGCCCGCCGGGCGGCGGACATTCCGGCGCGCCACCGACCGTCGCGCGGAGTGACCATCCTGCGATCACACCGGGCCTGTGGACAACTCCGCCCGGGTTGTCCCACCGGACTGAGAGGATGGAACGCATGCAGGAAGACCTCTTGAGCGGCAGCCCCCACGACGGCACCCACGCCGGCTCCCCCTGGGCCGACCCCGGCGCCGCCACGGGCCCCGACGCCGTGCTCGCCGGGCTCGACCCCGAACAGCGCGCCGTCGCCACCGCCCTGCACGGCCCCGTCTGCGTCCTCGCCGGCGCCGGCACCGGCAAGACCCGCGCCATCACCCACCGGATCGCCTACGGCGTGCGCAGCGGCGTCTACCACCCCCAACAGGTCCTCGCCGTCACCTTCACCGCCCGCGCCGCCGGCGAGATGCGCGGCCGACTGCGCCAGCTCGGCGCCGACGGAGTCCAGGCCCGCACCTTCCACGCCGCCGCCCTGCGCCAGCTCCAGTACTTCTGGCCGCGCGCCGTCGGCGGCCCCGTCCCCCAGCTCCTCGAACGCAAGGTCCAACTGGTCGCCGAAGCCGCCGGCCGCTGCGGCCTGCGCGTCCAGCGCACCGAACTGCGCGACCTCACCGCCGAGATCGAATGGGCCAAGGTCACCCAGCTCGCCCCCGAGGACTACCCCGCCGCCGTCGCCAAGTCCGGCCGCGACGCCCCCCGCGACCCGGCCGAGACCGCCCAGGTCTACCGCGTCTACGAGGAGACCAAGAGCCGCCGCGGCAACATCGACTTCGAGGACGTCCTGCTGCTCACCGCCGCGATCCTGGAGGACCGCCCGGACATCGCCGACCAGGTCCGCTCCCAGTACCGGCACTTCACCGTCGACGAGTACCAGGACGTCTCCCCGCTCCAGCAGCGCCTGCTCGACCAGTGGACCGGCCCCGACGGCGGCGCCAGCCTGTGCGTCGTCGGCGACGCCAGCCAGACCATCTACTCCTTCACCGGCGCCACCCCCGACTACCTGCTGAACTTCCGCGGCCGCCACCCCCAGGCGACGGTCGTCAAACTGGTCCGCGACTACCGCTCCACCCCCCAGGTCGTCCACCTCGCCAACGGACTGCTCGCCCAGGCCCGCGGCGAGGCCGCCCGGCACCGCCTCGAACTCGTCTCCCAGCGCGAGGCCGGCCCCGAGCCCGTCTACACCGAGTACGAGGACGAGCCCACCGAGGCCGAGACCACCGCCCGCCGGATCAAGGAACTGCTCGCCGCCGGGGTGCGCGCCAGCGAGATCGCCGTGCTGTTCCGCACCAACGGCCAGTCCGAGGTCTACGAGCAGGCCCTCGCCGACCTCGGCGTCCCCTACCAGCTCAAGGGCGCGGAACGGTTCTTCGAACGCCCCGAGGTCCGCGACGCCGGCGTCCTGCTGCGCGGCGCCGCCCGGGCCGGCGACGACCCGCTCACCGACGGCGCCCCCGACCTGGCCGGCCAGGTCCGCGCCGTCCTGGCCGCCCGCGGCTTCACCCCCGAGCCACCGGCCGGCTCCGGCGCCGTCCGCGACCGCTGGGAGTCCCTCGCCGCCCTCGTCCGGCTGGCCGAGGAGTTCGAGCGCACCCGCGCCGCGGACGGCCAGGGCACCGACCTCGCCGCCTACGTCGCCGAGCTCGACGCCCGCGCCGCCGCCCAGCACGCCCCGGCCGTCGAAGGCGTCACCCTCGCCTCGCTGCACGCCGCCAAGGGCCTCGAATGGGACGCCGTCTTCCTGGTCGGCCTCACCGAGGGCACCCTGCCGATCATCTACGCCAAGACCGACGAACAGATCGAGGAGGAACGCCGCCTCCTCTACGTCGGCGTCACCCGCGCCCGCAAGCACCTCACCCTCTCCTGGGCGCTCTCCCGCTCCCCGGGCGGCCGCGCCTCCCGCAAGCCCAGCCGCTTCCTGGACGGGCTGCGCCCCGGCTCCGCCATGCCGGGCGCACGCACCGGCGCGCGCGGCGGGCGAGGGGGCGTCGAGCTCGGCGAACGCTCCGCCGCGCGGCGGGTCCGCGGACCGGTCAAGTGCCGGGTCTGCGAGAAGGTGCTCACCGAGGCCGTCGAGCGCAAGCTGCGCCGCTGCGAGAGCTGCCCGTCCACGATGGACGAGGGGCTGTACGAGCGGATGCGCGAATGGCGGGCCCGGCAGGCGAAGAAGCAGGGCGTGCCGGCCTACGTGGTGTTCACCGACGCCACGCTGATGGCGATCGCCGAGGACGTGCCCGCCAACCGCCAGGAGCTGGCCGTCATCTCCGGGGTCGGCGCCATGAAGCTGGACAAGTACGGGGCCGACGTGCTCTCGTTGTGCGCGGGGGAGGAACCCGAGGAGGATCCGGACGACGTCGAGGACGGCGGTCCGGTCGATCCGGCCTGAGCCGGTCCGGGCACGGTCCGGAGGGCCGCTCGGGTGGCTTCGGAACCCGTCGTGTGACGTGCCGAAGAACTCGCGTGAAAAATAGTTTGCGCCGCGTGCCGGGAGCGCAATAGCCTGCCGGAGCGGTCAAGGGGACGCGGTCGCACGGGGTGAAACCTGTGCCGATACCCCTCGCCCGAGAGCATTACCGAGACAGACATCCGAACATTCGGAGCCAGGGAGACCAGGCTCCGCGAGACGCCGAGAGGAGGCGAAGACAGTGGGAAACATCATGATCACCAAAATGACTGGCCAGACCGTTGTCGCTGCCTCCCTGCGTGCCGCCCGTCTGCGGGCGCTCGCCGAGCTCGGTGGAACCGGTCTGGGTCTCGACACCAATGGTGTCCGCGTCGTCCCCGCTGTCAGTGGCCTTGGTCAGACTGACCTGTGCTGCACGGGCAGTGGGAGCGTCGAGAGGACCTTTGTCGAGACCGGTCTGTCCCGTGATTGGGCGTCGGTCGGCACGTCGCGCTCCGTGCGCGACGAGCGACCGACCCAGGCACCGAAGGCAGCAGTAGCCGCCGCCATGCATGGCGGCTATGCGCAGGTCGTCGGTGCCGGAAACGCCCCGAAGCAGAACGAGCAGCAGATTAACCAGGCCATGGCCGCCTTCACGGGCGCCAAGGCCATCCGGATGCAGGCCTTCCGCGGCCCTGAACCCTGGAGAGAACGAACCTGAGCATCCTCAGGTCGGCACCTCCAGGGCCGCGGAACCCGTCACACCGGGATCCGCGGCCCTTCTGTTTTGTCCGGTACGCAAGACCACCCAGGCCCTCCGGGGCCTCCGGCCCAGCACCACCAGTCCCCTGGGCCGGAACCACTGAGAAGACGAGGAAGACGCCCAAAGTGTCCACGGTCATCACGCCGCCCACCCCGTCCGTACCGCCGACAAGCCAGATCACCAAGGCCGACCAGGCCGACCCCCCGGAGGTTCTTTCCATGCAGCTCAGCTCGATCGAGCAGGCCGAGTCCCTCGGTCTCCCCATCCCGTGCCGCGCCTTCGACCCCGAGGTCTTCTTCGCCGAGACGCCCGCCGACGTCGAGTACGCGAAGTCCCTCTGCGGCACCTGCCCGGTGAAGGACGTCTGCCTGGCCGGCGCCCTGGAGCGGCGTGAGCCGTGGGGCGTCTGGGGTGGCGAGCTGTTCGTCCAGGGCGTCGTCGTGGCCCGCAAGCGCCCCCGTGGCCGTCCGCGCAAGACCGAGGTCATGGCGTGAACCCCGCCCACGAGGCCAGGGCCGTCCGTCGGGGAGAGCAGCCCCCGCTGGACAGCGCCCTCCGCCGATCCGTGCGGATCGCCGCCGCCAAGGCCGACGCCGCAGCCAGCATCCCGTTCCCGAGCAAGCACCACGAGCAGGACCACGACATGAACCCCGCCGCCGTCGATCCCACCGCCCGCGCCGAGCAGGCCACCGAACGTCAGACCCAGAACAGGATCCTCGAGATGCAACTCCTCCACGAATCCCTGGCCCGTGCCCATATGCAAGACAGGATGCACGAGGCCGAGAACCAACGCGTCGTCGGCCGGGTCGCCCGGGCTCGCAAGCTCAAGCAGCGGGCCGAGCGGGCCTCGCTGCGGGCGCGCAAGGCGCTCGCCGTGGCGCTGATGTAAGGCGCCCGGCCCGGGGGCGTGTCCCGTGCCGCCCCCGCCGGACTCCGGTCCGACCCCCGTCGTGCCGCAGGCCGCTCCCCACCGGTGGGGAGCGGCCTGCGGTCGTTGTGGCGGGGTCGGAGGCCCGTCAGTCCTTGCGGGCCCGGGCGGCCTCGGTGCCCTCGCGCGCCGGGCGGGCCTGCTTGACCGGCTTCGCGAGCCTGGTGGTCTCCGTGGGCTCTGCGAGCTTCGCGGGCTCGGCAGCCTTCGCGGGCCTCACCGGCTTCGCGGGTGGCTGTTCGGCGAACTCGGGCAGCCACTCCAGCATCTCCGCGCGGAACGGCGCCTTGGCACCCAGCTGGCAGAGCACCCCGATGGTGCTCAGCGTCACCCGGTGGATCAGCAGGTACGCGGGCGGCAGGTTCAGCTGCTTGCCCAGGTTGTAGGCGGGCGAGCGCGGATCGGCGATCCGGGCCGCCTGGGCGCGCATCCAGGCGCGGGTGAAGTGGAAGTTCTCCACCGCGGCCGGCTCGATGATCGGCAGCAGGTAGTCCAGCACCGCGTCCGGGTCCAGCCGGATCGAGGGCTTCACGAAGCCCTCCTCACGCAGCATCCGGAGCACTCCCGCCGCGTCCCCGGCCAGCGCCATCCGCAGCGAGGCGCCGATCGGCGCGGGCAGCCCGCCCGGCAGCCGGTCCACGGTGCCGAAGTCCAGCACGCCCAGCCGCCAGCCCGACACCGGGCCGTCGTCCTTCAACAGCCGGAAGTTGCCCGGGTGCGGGTCCGCGTGCAGCAGGCCGGTGCGGGACGGGCCGGCGAACAGGAACCGGGCCAGCAACTGCCCGGCGCGGTCGCGCTCCTCCTGGGTGCCGCCCACGATCACCTCGGCCAGCGGGGTACCGCCCATCCACTCGGTGACCAGCACCTGGTCGGCCTGAGCCACCACGCGCGGCACCACGATGTCCGGGTCGCCGTCGAACTCCTCGGCGTGCCGGCGCTGGGCCTGCGCCTCCAACTCGTAGTCCAGCTCCTCCGAGACGCGCTCGCGCAGCTCGGTGATCAACGGCTTGATGTCCAGCCCCGGGATCAGCGGGCCCAGCAGCCAGGCCACCCGGCTCAACTGCGAGAGGTCCGCGAGCAGCGCGTCGCCCGCGCCCGGGTACTGCACCTTGACGGCGACCTCGCGGCCGTCGTGCCAGACCGCCCGGTGCACCTGGCCGATCGAAGCGGCGGCGGCGGGCCGGTCGTCGAACTCGCGGAACAGCTCGCGCCAGTCGTCGCCGAGCCGCTGGGCGAGCGCGGTGCGCACCTTGGCGGCGGGCATCGGGGGAGCGGCGTCCTGGAGCTTGGTGAGTGCCGCCCGGTACGGCCCGGCGACCTCCTCGGGAAGCGCGGCCTCGAAGACGGACAGCACCTGCCCGAACTTCATCGCCCCTCCCTTGAGCTCGCCGAGGACCTTGAACAACTGGTCGGCGGTGGCCTGTTGGAGCTCGGCGGTGACCACCTCGGCGGAGCGGCCGCCGATGCGCTTGCCCAGGCCGAGCGTGGCGCGACCGGCTATCCCCAGCGGCAGGGCGGCGAGCCGTGCCGTGCGGGTCACTGCCTTGCGCGGAAGATCGCTCACCCTGGCCTCCATTCCCTGGCCCCCGATTTCCGGACGGCCGACCATCTCTACGCCATTGTGCCCGCTCCCCGCCGCCTGCCTGGCGGAATTCGACGGGGCGGGGCCGGGCGCGCGGTGCGTTTGTGGGGAGTTGGGCGGCTTGGTCCGGTGGGGGCGGGGAGTGGGGTTCGGGGAGGGTCTGCGCAGGAAGTCGGCGGGGCCGACTTCCTGCGCAGTGGGTGGTGTTGCTCGCTTCCCCGGGGCCCCCTCCCCCCCCGCCCCCCACCCACCCACCTCACCCTCCGCCCGCACCCACCTTCCACCCGTCCCGCGCACCCCGGGCCCGAATCCCTGACCCTGAACCCTGACCCTGAGCCCGCGCCCTGGCCATGGCCCGTCGGCCCGTCGGCCCTTGGCTCGCGCCCTGCCCCGGGCAGGGCGCGGCCCTTCGAGTCGCCGTCGACCGTCGGCTCGTACGGTCGGCGACTCCCCGGCCGTGGGCTCGCACGGCCGGACGTCTGCCCAGGGCCCGGGCCGTCCCGGGGCCGGGTACGGCGGCTGCCGAGCCTCGCAGCCGCCGGGCCCGAGCCCGGGGACGGTCCTCCGTCCTGCGTCCTCCCTCCTCCTGTCGTCCGTCCTCACCTCCTCACGCCGGTGGCAGCGGCTGCCACAGGCACCCGCAGTCCGGATGCCCGCGAAGCCGCAGCCGCCGGAACATCCCGTCCCGCGCCGACACTTCGCAGTACCCGTCCACACTCGGCGGCCGGCCACCGTCCAGGTAGACCTGCACGTGCAGGGCCGCCAGGCCGGCGACCGCCGTCGCCAGAGCGGTGTCGCAGGCCGGTGTCCGGGCCCGCCCCGGGCCGCCGTCGGCCAGCTGGGCCAGGACCCGCGGCCAGGCCGCGTCCTCGTCCTCCCGCCGCAGCACCAGGCAGTGCCCGCAGGTCGACATCCCCGGGATCACCAGCGGCCCGACGACGCCGAACTCCTCGACCACGCCCACGTACAGGTGCGGCACCCCGGCCCGGAGCAGCAGCCGGGCCTCGTACGTCCCGCCGGCGAAGGCGGCGCTGCCGTCCCGCGGGGCGAGGACCACGAAGTCCGGTGGATGGCCGTCGGGCTTGTGCCGTGGCAGCGGCACTGGTTTGCGGCCCGCGGCCCGCTGCACCACCTCTCGGGCGGACGTCGAGCGCAGCCGCCCGATGTCCGCGGCCGGAAGCCCCGCGGGCGAGCAGTCGTCGGGCTTCACTCGGCCGCTGTCGGCCACCGTGACCGTGCCCGTGCCGCCGGCGGAGAGCACCGCCGCGACGGCGGCGCCGACCCGGCCCGCGCCGCGCACCTCGATCCGTGTGTCGGCCCGGCGGCCCAGGATCGCCGGTGCCGCGCCCGGCCCGGAGTGGACCAGGGAGAGCGAGGCGAGGTCGGGGCCGAGCAGGTCACGGTGCGGATCGGGGAAGCGGGCCAGCGCCCGGGTGGCCGCGGCCGCGTCGTCCAGCAGCCCGGTCTCCTCCAGGCCGGTGAGCAGGGCGTCGGCCGGTTCGCGGCCGAGCCCGATGCGTTCGCCCTCGTTCAGGAGCTCCGGCCGGTCGCGTGTCCCGTCGAGCAGCGCGAGGAAGTCGCAGAGGGTCTTGTCGGCGTTGCCGAGCACCCCGGCGAAGCGGGTGACGGTGCCGAACTGCAAGGTTTCGGAGTCCCGCCAGCTGCGGGACAGCGCGGGCTTGAGGGCGAGGCGCACGACGATCTCCCTTCGGATCGTTTCCGGACGGCTGACGGCAGCATGCCCCATCGCGGGGATGCGGTGCGGAAGGTTATCCACAGGCACGGCCGCATGATCGGACCATCGGTTCGCATGCCCTGTGGATAACCGGCCATCCTCTCCGGCGTCGCTTTCCGGACACCCGCCGTCGACCTTCCGTTCCCGATCACTCCATGAAAGATTCCGGCCATGGCAGCGGACTTCTGTCCGTGGTACCGGGTAACGTCGTGTGCCATGGCAGCCGAGCGGGACTCCCATCCACCGGCGTCGCGTCGGCGTGCCCGTGCAGCGTCCGGGTCGCAGGTCGCGGCGCCGAACACGCGCGGGCGCCCGGACCAGCGGCAGCAGCCGAGACCGGCGCCACCGCAGCCACCGCCCGGCGCCGTCGCGCCCGAGGCCCACGACCGTGGTCGGGTCGAGGTGCGCCGCAGCGCCCGCCGCAGCCGTACCGTCTCCGCCTACCGCGAGGGCGACCGCACCGTCGTGCTGATCCCGGCCCGGATGTCGCACGCCGAGGAACAGCGCTGGGTCGCGCAGATGCTGGAGAAGCTCGCCGCCCAGGAGTCCCGGAGGATCCCCGGGGACGAGGCCCTGATGACCCGGGCCCGCGAGCTGTCGGCCGCCCATCTGGGCGATCGCGCCCGGCCCAGCCAGGTCCGCTGGGTCACCAACCAGAACTCCCGCTGGGGCTCCTGCACCCCGAGCGAGGGCACGATCCGCCTCTCCCACCGACTCCAGGGCATGCCCGAGTACGTGCTGGACTACGTGCTGCTGCACGAGCTGGCACACCTGCTGGTGCCGGACCACGGGCCGGCGTTCTGGGCCCTGCTGGAGTCCTATCCGCGGACCGAGCGGGCCCGCGGCTACCTGGAGGGCGTGGTGTCCGCCGCCCGGTTGCCGCACATCCCCGGCGCGCGGCACGCGGATCCGGGCCCGGCCGGGCCGGACCAGGCCGCCTCCTGCGGCTGAGGCCGGGGCGGAACGGGCCCGGGGGAGGGGTGGACCGACCGGGGGTGCAACGGGAAGGGGCGCGGACCGGCAAGGTCCGCGCCCCTTCTCCGTGCCACGCCTCAGCCGGTCAGCTGCCGTGCCCGGGCCACCAGGTCGCGCACCGAGTGGTCGGTGAGCTCCGGCAGCCGGTCGTAGTCGAACCAGCGCAGGTCCAGCGACTCCTCGCTGATCAGCGCCTGAGCGCCGGCCGGGGCCAGCGCGATGTACTGGACGTCCAGGTGGGTGTTCTCCGGCCGGTCCTTGCCGGTGCAGCGGACCAGGTGCCGGTCCAGCTTGGCCGGAACCGGGCCGCCGTCGGCCTCCAGCAGCACCAGGTCGGGGATGCCGGACTCCTCGACGGCCTCGCGCAGCGCGGCGGAGGCGAGGTCGCGGTCGCCGGGCTCGCAGTGCCCGCCCATCTGGAGCCACATGCCGACCTTGGGGTGCAGGGTGAGCAGCACCCGCCCGGCCGCCGGGTCGACGACCGCCGCGCTCGCGGTGATGTGCGCGGGCAGGCAGGAGCGGTAGAGGCCCTCGGGCTGCGCGGCGAGGTGCTCCAGGTAGTCCAGCCGCAGCCGGTCCTGGTCCTCGTCGGCGGGCCGCCACCCGGCCAGCGTGCGGACGGCGTCCGCGTGCAGGGTGGTGGCGGCGGGCGTGTCGGTGGCCGTCATGCGGTGGGCTCGCCCTTTCCGTCGGTGCCGTCCTCGCCGGACCGGGGCCGCTCGTCCTTTCCGTCGGTGCCGTCCTCTCCGAGGGGGGACTTGCCGAGGTCGGGCTTGCCGGCCGCGGCCTCGCCGAGCAGCTTGTCGAACGCGTCGAAGTCGATGCCGCCCTCCAGGTCGTCGCCGGAGCCCCGGTGCACGAAGGCGTCCGGGTCGTCCAGGTCGGCGGCGGTGGGCAGCATGTCCGGGTGCTCCCAGAGCGCGTCGCGGCCCTCGATGCCGCGGGCGTCGGCGAGCAGCGCCCAGAGCCGGGAGGCGTCGCGCAGCCGGCGCGGGCGCAGCTCCAGTCCGACCAGGGTGGCGAAGGTCTGCTCGGCGGGCCCGCCGGCCGCGCGGCGGCGGCGGACGGTCTCGCGCAGCGCGCCCGACTGGGGCAGGTGCGGCTCGGCGGCGGCGTGCACGACGGCGTCGACCCAGCCCTCGACCAGCGCGAGCGCGGTCTCCAGTCGGGCGAGCGCGGCCTTCTGCTCGGGGGTGTCCTCGGGCTGGAGCAGGCCGCCGGCCAGCGCCTCCTGGAGGGCCTCCGGGTTGCTCGGGTCGAGCTGGCCGACCAGTTCCTCCATCCGGGAGGTGTCGACCTTGATGCCGCGGGCGTAGGCCTCGACGGCGCCCAGCAGGTGGGCCCGCAGCCACGGCACGTGGGCGAAGAGCCGCTGGTGGGCGGCCTCGCGCAGGGCGAGGTAGAGGCGCACCTCGTCGGCCGGAACGTTCAGTCCCTCGCCGAACTCGGCGACGTTCTGCGGCAGCAGCGCGGCCTTGCCGGCCGGGGCGAGCGGCAGGCCGACGTCGCTGGAGCCGACCACCTCGGCGGCGAGCGCGCCGAGCGCCTGGCCGATCTGGGTGCCGAACATGGCGCCGCCCATCGAGCGCATCACGCCCATCAGCGGGCCGGCCATGGCCTGCATCTCCTCGGGCAGGACGCCGCCCATGGCGTTGCCGACCCGCTCGGCGACCGGGTCGACCAGGTCCTTCCAGACCGGGAGGGTGGCCTCGATCCACTCGGCCCGGCTCCAGGCGACGGCGGTGCCGGCGCCGGAGGGGAACTCGGTGGAGCCGTCGAGCCACAGGTCGGCCAGCCGGACGGCCTCGGCGACGGCGGAGCGCTCGGCCGCGCTGACCGAGCGGTCCTTGCTCTTGCCCTCGGCGGGCTCGGCGACCACGGTCTGGCGGGCGATGTTCGTGGCGAGGTCCCAGTTCACCGGGCCGCCCTCGAACGAGAGCATCTGGCCGAGCTGCTGGAACGCGGCGCCGAGGTCGCCGGGGTTCATGCCGCCGAACATCGCGGCGAAGGGGTTGTCGGCGCCGCCGCCGGGGCCGCCCGGGGCGCCGGGCATGCCGAAGATCGCGCCGAAGGGGTTGCCGCTTCCGAAGCCGAACGGCTGCGGGCCGCCGGCCGGGTCCTGGTCCTTCTTCTTCTGGGCGTCGTCGGGCTTGGCCTTGCCGTCCTCGGGCTCCTCGGGAGGAACGCCGAATCCGAAGGGAAGGTCGCTCACGGGGTCCTCGATCCGGTCGGCCGTCATACGGGTGTGGCGGAAAAATCTGCGCCCGGGGCGGCGGCGGAGTGGGGGACTCGGGGGCGGCTCCCGCGCGGCAGGCCCGCGCCGGGTGCACCGTCGGGCCTTCGCCTCGGGCAGGATGGACGTACGTGACACACGTCCGTACGCACATAAAGCTAACCGTGGAGGATGGCCGGTGAGTTCCCCGCCCTCGGACGTTCGCTCTGGGCTGACCGGAGGAGAGGACGCGTCGGACACCACGGCGTCGCCGCCTCCAGCCTACGGCGGACGGCCGCTGACCGTGGCGGTCACCGGCGCCGCCGGCGTGCTGGGCGAGCGCGTCGCCGCCCGGCTGGTGGCATCCCCGCACGTGCGCAGGGTCCTCGCCGTGGACGACCGGCGCGGTGAGGTCCCCGGTGTGCAGTGGCGGGTGCTCGACGTGCGCGACCCGGCGGTGGCCGAGCGGCTGGCCGGGGTCGACGTGGTGGTGCACCTGGCGATGGACTTCGGCATGGAGTCCGATCCGCGGGCCCGCAGCGCCTACAACGTGCGCGGTGCCCAGACCGTGCTGACCGCGGCCGCGGCCGCCGGGGTGCACCGGGTGGTGCTGTGCACCTCGGCGATGGTCTACGGCGCGCTGGCCGACAACGAGGTGCCGTTGGCGGAGGACTCCGAGCTGCGGGCCACCGAGGAGGCCTCGCTGGTCGGGGACCTGCTGGAGATCGAGCGGCTGGCCCGCCGGGCTCCGCGCGCCCACCCGGGCCTCCAGGTGACGGTGCTGCGTCCGGCCGTGGTGGTGGGCCCGGGCGTGGACACCGTGCTGACCCGGCACTTCGAGGCGCCCCGGCTGCTGGTGGTGGCGGGCTCCCGGCCCTGCTGGCAGTTCTGTCACGTCGACGACCTGGCGGCGGCGTTGGAGTACGCGGCGCTGGGGCTGGTCGAGGGCGAGGTGACGGTCGGCTGCGACGGCTGGCTGGAACAGGAGGACGTCGAGCGGCTGTCCGGGATCCGGCGGATGGAGCTGCCGGCCTCGCTGGCGCTGGGGACGGCGGCGCGGCTGCACCGGCTGGGTCTGACCCCGGCCCCGGCCGGGGACCTGGCGTACACGATGTACCCGTGGGTGGTGTCCGGCAGCCGGTTGCACGAGGCGGGCTGGCGCCCGGTGCACACCAACGAGCAGGTGCTGGCGGAGCTGCTGGAGCAGGTGTCCGGCAAGCACGCGGTGGCCGGGCGGCGGCTGGGCGGCAAGGAGGCGGCGACCAGCCTGGGCGCGGCCGGGGCGACGGTGGCGCTGGTCGGTACGGCGGCGCTGGTGCGCCGGGCCCGCAAGCGGCGGAGGTTCTGAGCGGTCCGGGACGTCGGCCGGCGCCGGCCGGGCGCTCGGCCCCCGGGGTGCGGGAGCCCGGCGCGGTGGTGCGGAACGCGCTTGCCGGGCACCGTCCCGGATGGGGAATCATGGGGCCATGTCCGAGAACCACGACCCCATCCGCCTGCTCGCCGTCCGGGACACCCCGCTCTCGCTGGACGAGGTGTACGAGGCGGTCGGCGACGACGCGGCCGGCGGCACCACCGTCTTCGTCGGGACGGTCCGGGACCACGACGGCGGCAAGTCGGTCTCAGCACTGGAGTACAGCTGCCACCCCAGCGCGGAGCGGGAGATGCGCCGGATCGCGGAGAAGGTGGTCGCGGACTTCCCGGTCAGGGCGCTCGCCGCGGTCCACCGGGTGGGCCGGTTGGAGATCTCCGACAAGGCGGTGATCGTCGCCGTCTCCTGCGCCCACCGCGGCGAGGCCTTCGCGGCCGCGCGCCGGCTGATCGACGACCTCAAGCGCGAGGTGCCGATCTGGAAGCACCAGGTCTTCTCGGACGGTGCGCAGGAGTGGGTCGGCGCGGGCGGCTGCTGACCCGGTCGCGGCGGCGAGCACCCGGCCGCGGCACGGCGGGACCGGCACGCCCGGGTCGGCACGCCCGGGTCGGGGTGGCCGGAACCGGTGGGCGGAGGCGATCCGCCGGAACCGGTTCGCACACCCCGCGCGTCCGTCGGGTCAGGCGCGCCGTGGTCTCACTCGAACGGGTCGGTGGTGGAGCCCCGAATACTCCCTGGAAGTGAGCCGATCGGCCGTCCCGTAACCCGGATGGCGTCAGCCGCGTTGTCCGCCGGAGTGGTTAATCTGCTCATAGACACGACGAGCTGGGAGTACTGGTATGAGTGCGCTCGCCTGGTTGATCATCCCGGGTGTCGCCGGCGTGGCCGCCGGCCTCTGGGCGTTGTGGGCCCAGCGGACTCCGAAGGCCGCCGGGGACCCGGCCTCACTCGCCGAGCACCAGCGCTTCATGGCCGCCATGGAGCGCACCACCGCCGGTGCCGCGGCCCCGGACGAGCGCTCCGGCAGGTAGCCCGGCGGGCGTCCCGTCAGGCTCGTCCCGTACTGTCGAGGCATGCCACGCCGCTCCGCGACGATGCTCGCTGCCACCCTGCTGCTCATAGCGCTGCTCTGCGTCTCGGTGCTGATGAAGGTGCCGTACACGGAGATGAGCCCGGGGCCGACGTACAACACGCTCGGCAACCAGGGCGGCAAGCCGGTGATCAGCATCAGCGGGCACGACTCGTACCCGACGAGCGGGCACCTCAACATGACCACCGTCCAGGTCACCGGGGCCAAGTACGAGCCCAGCCTGGTCAACGCGGTGGTCGGCTGGCTGCGGGACGACGTGCTGGTGGTGCCGCACGACAACGTCTACCCCAAGGGGCAGTCGGACGCGGACGCCAAGAAGCAGAACGCCGAGGAGTTCGCCTCCTCCGAGGACAGCGCGCGGACCGCGGCACTCAAGCAGCTGGGCGTCCCGGTGGGCGACGAGCTGATCGTGAAGTCGGTCACCGCGGGCGCCCCGGCCGAGGGCCGGCTGCACGCGGGCGACCAGATCGTGGCCGTGGACGGCGCCCCGGTCGGCGCGGTCGACCAGGTGGTCGCCGCCGTCACCAAGCACAAGCCGGGCGAGTCGGTGGTCTTCACCGTCGTGCCGCGGGTCAAGGACGCCGACGGCGCCACCCCGGGAACGAGGACCGACGTCGCCGTCCCGACGGCGCGGGCCAAGGACCTCGACCCGAAGGCCCCGGCCGAGCGGGCGGACCTCGCGGTGGTGGGCATCGGCACCGGGATCCGGCACACCTACCCGTTCCAGATCGACATCGGCCTTCAGGACGTCGGCGGCCCGAGCGCCGGCCTGATGTTCTCGCTCGGCATCATCGACAAGCTGACCCCGGGCGGCGACCTCACCGGCGGCAAGTTCGTGGCCGGCACCGGGACGATCGACGACGACGGCAAGGTCGGCCCGATCGGCGGCATCTCGATGAAGCTGATCGCCGCCCGGGACGCCGGGGCCGAGTACTTCTTCACCCCGTCCTCGAACTGCGCCGAGGCCACCAAGAACGTCCCGTCCGGGCTGACCCTGATCAAGACGGACACGCTGGGCGGCGCGCTGAAGTCGCTGGAGCAGGTCCGCTCCGGGCAGGCCTCCGCGCTGCCGTCCTGCGCCGCCGGATAGCGGGACCGACCGGGCGGCCGGGCCTGCCGGAGCGGCGGGACCGGCCGGGCAGTGGGGCCTGCCGGAGCGGCGGGGCCTACGAGAAGGTCGCCAGCAGCGCGGCGGTCAGGCCGGGCACCAGGTCCGGGCCGGTCAGCACCTCGCGGGCGACGTCCTTGGAGCGCAGCCGCAGGGCGATCTCCTTCTTGCCGTCGCGCAGCACGGCGGCGGTGATCCGCACCTCCTCGCGCTTGGGGTGGTTGGCCACCCACTCGGCGAGCTGGGCGTCGGAGGCGCCCCGCGGGCGGGACTGCTCGGCGCCCGGCGGCAGCATCAGGCGCTCGACGACCAGGGCGCAGCCGGCCACGGAGTCGGGCCAGGCGATGGTGCCGAGGAACTTGTCGAGTTCCATGCCGGCCGGCAGCTCGTCCTGCTCGATCGGGGTGAGGCCGCTCTCGTCGCCGTCGGCGAGGCCGAGCTGCTTGGCGATCTTCGGGTTGGCCTTGCGCAGGGCGGCGCTGTCCACCAGGGCGAACAGCCGGGCCGGGAGGTCCCAGCCGAGGGTGGCGGCGTACTCGTCGATCTCCAGCGCGGCCCGGGTCAGCGGGGTGGCGGCCGGGAGCTTGGAGACGTCGTCGGGGGAGTTGTTGAGATCAGACGCGTCGGACATGCCTCAATCCTCACACGGCGGGCGGGGCGTGCTCGCCGGGCGGGGCCTCGGGAGGGGGCGTCGGGAGCCGCGGTCCGGGCGGCCGGTCCGGGCGGCGGTCGTAACCGTCTGCTAACGGTGGGAACTCGGCCAAAGCCTGGTTAAGTTTCTCTGACGACCTACCCCATCCAGACGACACAGCCGAGGTGCCACCGTGGTCTTCCAGATGCCCGAACGGTCAGGGCCGGTGTTCCGGCGCAGGGTAGGCCCGCCCTCCCGGCGGGCGCGGGTGGCCCTGCTGACCCTGGGCGTGCTCGCGGTGCTTTTCCTGTTGTTCGTCATGTTCGCGGGCTTCTGGACGGACTGGCTGTGGTTCCGGTCGGTCCACTTCTCCTCGGTGTTCACCACCCAGCTGTGGACGAAGATCGGTCTGTTCGCGGTGTTCGGGCTGCTGATGGCGGTGATCGTCGGCTTCAACATCTGGCTGGCGCACCGGCTGCGGCCGCCGCTGTCGGCGATGTCGGTGGAGCAGCAGAGCCTCGACCGCTACCGGGCCGGGCTGGCGCCGTTCAAGCGCTGGGCGCTGATCGGCATCTCGCTGGTGATCGGCCTGGTGGCCGGTGCCGCCGCCTCGGGGCAGTGGCGGACCTGGCTGATGTGGACGAACGCGACCTCCTTCGGTGAGAAGGACGCGCAGTTCGGCATGGACGTCTCGTTCTACGCCTTCGACCTGCCGTTCTACGAGTTCGTGCTGGGCTTCGCGTTCAGCGCGGTGATCGTCTCGCTGCTGACGTCCGCGCTGGTGCACTACCTGTACGGCGGGCTGCGGTTGCAGGGTCCGGGCCGTCGGGCGAGCGCGGGCGCGCAGGGGCACCTGGCGGTGCTGCTGGGCGTCTTCGTGCTGCTGAAGGCCGTCGCGTACTGGCTGGACCGGTACGCGCTGGCGGTGAAGACCGGCTCCTACAAGGGGGTCTCCGGCTGGACCGGCCTGCGGTACGTGGACGCCAACGCGTTCCTGCCGGCCAAGACGATCCTGTTCTTCGTCGCGATCATCTGCGCGGTGCTGTTCTTCCTGACCCCGATCCGCCGCACCTGGGCCCCGGCCCTGATCGGCCTGGGTCTGATGGTGCTGTCGGCGGTGCTGATCGGCGGGCTGTACCCGGCGATCGTGCAGCAGTTCCAGGTCAAGCCGAACGAGCAGGCCAAGGAGACGCCGTACATCCAGAAGAACATCGACGCCACCCGCCAGGCGTACGGGATCGCGGACGCGCAGACCACCCAGTACTCGCCGCAGGGCACGACCACCGCGGAGGCGCTCAAGCCGGACGCGCAGACCGTCGCGGACATCCGGCTGCTGGACCCGAACGTCGTCTCGCCGACGTTCCAGTCGCTGGAGCAGCAGCGCAACTACTACGCCTTCCCGAACACGCTGGACGTGGACCGCTACGGCACCGGGCAGGGCAAGCAGGACAGCGTGATCGGCCTGCGCGAGCTCGACCTCAACGGCGTGCAGCGCAACTGGATCAACGACCACTTCAAGTACACCCACGGTTACGGCGCGGTGGTCGCCAAGGGCAACCAGGTCGACGACAAGGGCCAGCCGGTGTTCACCGAGTCGGGCCTGCCGGCCACCGGCACGCTGGGCGACTACCAGCAGCGGATCTACTACGGCGAGAAGACCTCGACGTACTCGATCGTCGGCGGCGCGAACAAGGAGATCGACTACACCGATCCCAAGACCGGCCAGAACGCCGAGTACACCTACACGGGCGGCAGCGGGGTCTCGCTGGACAACCCGCTGACCCGGGCCGCGTACGCGGTGCGCTTCGCCGAGCCGCAGATCCTCTACGCGGGGGCGATCACCGACGGCGCCAAGGTGATCTACAACCGGACGCCGAAGGAGCGGGTGGAGAAGGTCGCGCCGTGGTTGTCGATCGACGCCGACCCGTACCCGGTGGTGGAGGACGGCCGGGTGCTCTGGGTGCTGGACGGCTACACCACCTCGGACGGCTTCCCGTTCTCTTCGAAGACGACGCTGGGCACCGCGACCAAGGACTCGCTGACCAACCAGCGCGGTGAGCTGCTGACCGTCGCCAACCAGGTCAACTACATCCGCAACTCGGTCAAGGCCACGGTGGACGCCTACACCGGCGAGGTGAAGCTCTACCAGTGGGACGAGAAGGACCCGGTGCTGAAGACCTGGATGAAGGCCTTCCCCGGCACCGTGGAGCCGAAGGCGGACATCCCGCAGACGCTGCTGCCGCACCTGCGCTACCCGCAGGACATGTTCAAGGTGCAGCGCGACCTGCTCGGCCAGTACCACGTCACCGACTCGAACTCGTTCTTCAACGGCAGTGACATCTGGCAGACCCCGGTGGACCCGACCAGCGACACCAAGCAGGTCCAGCCGCCGTACTACGTGACGGTGCGGATGCCGGACACCAGCGCGGCGAGCTTCTCGCTCACCAGCACCTTCGTGCCCAACGGGCGGCCGAACCTGGCGGCGTTCATGGCCGTCAACGCGGACCCGGGGGACGACTACGGGAAGATTCGCATCCTGAAGATGACGGGTGAGAGCGGCGCCCCCGGCCCCGGCCTGGTGCAGTCGAAGTTCAACTCCCGTCAGGAGGTGGCCCAGCAGATCTTCGCGCTGAAGAGCGGTGGTGACGCCGAGCTGGAGTACGGCAACCTGCTGACCCTGCCGGTCGGCGGCGGTCTGCTCAACATCGAGCCGGTGTACGTGCGCGGTCGCGGTGCCAAGTACCCGACGATGCAGAAGGTCCTGGCGGTGTACGGGGACGACAACGTGGCGTTCGAGGACACCCTGGAGGCCGCGCTGAAGAAGGTGTTCGGCGGGACGCCCCCGTCGACCACCCCGACCGTGCCGTCCTCGCCGGGCACCCCGACGACCCCGACGACCCCGACGACGCCGACCGCCCCGGCGCCGGGCGGGACGGTCTCGCCGGAGCTCCAGAAGGCGATCTCGGACGCGCAGAAGGCGTACAACGACAGCCAGACCGCGATCAAGAACGGCGACTGGGTGGCGTACGGCAACGCCCAGAAGGCGCTCGGCGACGCGCTGAAGGCGATCTCGGCGGCCGGTGGCGGCAGCCCGGCGGCGGCCCCGACCGGCGCCCCGAGCGGCGCACCCGCCCCGGGTGCCACGAACGGCGGATCGCCCCCGGCCCAGCCGTAGCCCGCTGAGCTGCGGTAACCGTTTTCCGTTCCACCCCGCGTCCGTGCTATGGTTTAACCACCGACGCGGGGTGGAGCAGCTCGGTAGCTCGCTGGGCTCATAACCCAGAGGTCGCAGGTTCAAATCCTGTCCCCGCTACAAAGGCCAGAGGCCCGGAGGATCATTCCTCCGGGCCTCTGGTGTTTCCGGTGCCGTTCACGGCCGGAAACGGCGGGAACCGCTCCGGTACTATCGACCGTCGCCAAGGACGACGGCAGCGGGGTTTGTGGGGTCGAAGTGTCGGGAAATCGACAAAGCGCCGAAGCAATTCCGTCGGCTTCGGGTCGGCCCCGCCGGAATTCGGCCGGGGCAGGTGTACGCGGGTACTGGGTGATGCGACGATGGGACACATGGGGGACGGTGCACGGTCGCTGACCGCCCGTCGGGTCCGGCGCCTCCCCTGGGAGTCCCCCCGGCCGCACGCCGGGGCACGATGCCGCGACACTCTGGGGGAGCGGGAGTCGGCATGAGGCTGATCGGCAAGTCAGGCGCCAAGTCCGCGGCGGCCGTCGAAGCGGACACCGACGCCTGGTCGGAGAGCGCCGAGAGCCCCGAGAACCGCCCCGGAGCCCTGCCCGCCCAGCGCACCAGCGGACTGTCCGAGCGTCCCCCGACCCCGGGCTACGGGCCCGACAGCCTGGTCCACGTGTCGACCCGTCAGTTCGCCGCCTCGGTCGGCGCCTACGGCGAGCAGGCCGGCGGGGACCCGACGGCCGGCACCGCGCTGGACTCGGCCGGCTTCGACTCGACCAGCTTCGAGACCGCCCTCGCCGCCCGCGAGTCCGCCGCGCTGGAGGCCCGCCACCGGCAGGCCGCCGACGGCGGGGACCCGGACGCCGCCTGCCGGCTCGGCACCCTGCTGCTGCGCCGCGGCGAACTGGAGGACGCCGAGTCCTACCTGCGCACCGCCGCGGCCGCCGGGCTGCGCGCCGCCGCCAACAACCTCGGCGTGCTGCTGCACCAGCAGGGCCACCGGGCCGAGGCCGGCCAGTGGTGGCGCCAGGCCGCCGTCTCCGGCAGCGCGCCGGCCGCCCACGCGCTCGGGCTGCAACTGCGCGACCAGGGCGAGGAGGAGGCCGCCGAGTACTGGCTGCACTTCGCCGCCGACCACGGCCACCCGCTGGGCGCCTACGCGCTGGGCGACCTGATGGAGCACCGGCGGGACGTGCGCGCCGAGCGCTGGTTCAAGGTCTCCGCGGACGCCGGGCACCGGGAGGCCGCCTACCGGCTGGCCCGGATGCGCGAGGCCGCCGGGGACAAGGAGACCGCCGAGACCTGGTACCGCACCGCCGCCGCCCGCAGCCACGCCCGCGCCGCGCTGCGCCTGGGCGTGCTGCTGGAGGAGCGCGCCCGCACCGACCGGTCGCTGCTCGACGAGGCGGCCCGCTGGTACCGGCAGGCCGCGCAGAACGGGGAGTCGCGCGCGGCCTGTGCGCTGGGCTTCCTGCTGCGCGACTCCGGGGACGCGGCGGCCGCCGCCGAGTGGTGGCAGGAGGCCGCCGAGGCCGGGGACGGCAACGCCGCCAACGCGCTGGGCGCGCTGCACGCGAGCCGCGGCGAGGCCGCCGCCGCCGAGCGCTGGTACCGCCTCGCGCTGGACGCGGGCGACCAGAACGGCGCGTTCAACCTCGGCCTGCTCTGCGCCGGCACCGGCCGGGAGCAGCAGGCCGAGCAGTGGTACCGCCGGGCCGCGTACGCGGGGCACCGGGAGGCCTGCAACGCGCTGGCCGTGGTGCTGTTGCAGCGCGGTGACGAGTCCGGAGCCCAGCCCTGGTTCTCCAAGGCGGCGGAGGCCGGCAGCGTGGACGGGGCGTTCAACCTGGGTGTGCTGCACGCGGGGCGCGGCGAGCACCGGCAGGCCCAGGAGTGGTACGCGCGCGCGGCGGCCGAGGGGCACGGCGAGGCCGCCCTGCAGCTCGCGGTCGTCCAGGAGCAGCGCGGCAACCTGGCCGGGGCGCTGGAGCGCTACCGGCAGGCGGGGGCCGGGGGTTCGGTCGAGGGGGCGTTCCGGCTGGCCTCGCTGCTGGACCGGCGCGGGGACGCGGACGCCGAGGCCGAGCACTGGTACGCGGCGGCGGCGGACGCCGGGCACCGCCGGGCGCAGGTGCGGATGGGCGTGCGGGCGGCCGAGCGCGGGGCGCTGGAGATCGCCGAGAGCTGGTACCGGCGGGCCGCCGAGGCGGGTAGCCGCAGTGCCGCGTTCAACCTGGGGCTGCTGCTGGCCCGGCAGGACAGCGAGGCCGAGGCGATGCTCTGGTACACCCGGGCCGCGGACGCCGGGCACGGCCGGGCGGCGCTGCGCCTGGCGCTGCTGGCGCTGCGCCGGGGCGAGCCGATGCAGGCGGAGAACTGGTGCCGGCGGGCGATCGACTACGGCCCGGCCGAGGTGTCGGAGCGGGCCGGCCGGCTGCTGGGCGCGCTCAGCGCGGAGCTGAGCGCGTAACACTCCCGGGCCCGGGCGGTCCTGCGGGCGCGGGCGGTTCCCCGGTCAGGAGCGGTCTCCCGGTCAGGGGTGCTCTCCCGGTCAGGGGCGGCAGGCGGGACACAGGCCGCGGTAGGTGACCTCGGCGGCGGTGACCGTGAAGCCGAAGCGTTCGTCGGCGGGGAGGGCGGCCAGGGGGTCGCCGTGGGGGTGGACGTCGCGGACGGTGCCGCAGCCGGAGCAGACCAGGTGCTGGTGGGCGCGGTGGGCGTTGGGGTCGTAGCGCTTGGCGCGGCCGTCGGTGGCGACCTCCAGGACCTCGCCGAGGGCGACCAGTTCACCGAGCGTGTTGTAGACGGTGGCGCGGCTGATCTCCGGCAGGCGGGCCGTCGCGCGGGCGTGCACCTCGTCGGCGGTGAGGTGCACGTGGTCGCCGTCCAGGACCTCGGCCACGACCCGGCGCTGCGAGGTCAGCCGCCAGCGTCTTGCGCGCAGTCTCTCCAACAGGTCACTCATGTCATCCAGAGTAGGTCAAGCTCCGGGATTGGTTCCAGTATTGACTTGGACAGAGTCCAAGTTAGGATCGTGTCATTACGACCGGATACCGCGGAGGCACTGCCATGACGACCCAGGACGAGCTGCGCCCGACCCTGACCACGGAGGCGGGTGCCCCCGTCGCCGACAACCAGAACACCGAGACGGCGGGTGTCGGGGGCCCGGCGCTCATCCAGGACCAGCTGCTGTTCGAGAAGCTCGCGCACTTCAACCGCGAGCGGATCCCGGAGCGCGTGGTGCACGCCCGCGGCGCGGGGGCGTACGGCACCTTCACCGTCACCGCCGACGTGACGCCCTGGACCCGGGCGGCCTTCCTGTCCGAGATCGGCAAGCGGACCGAGGTCTTCCTGCGCTTCTCCACCGTGGCCGGCAACCTCGGCGCGGCCGACGCGGTGCGCGACCCGCGCGGCTTCGCGCTGAAGTTCTACACCGAGGAGGGCAACTACGACCTCGTCGGCAACAACACCCCGGTGTTCTTCATCAAGGACGCCATCAAGTTCCCCGACTTCATCCACACCCAGAAGCGCGACCCGTACACCGGCTCGCAGGAGGCGGACAACGTCTGGGACTTCTGGGGCCTGTCGCCCGAGGCCACCCACCAGGTGACCTGGCTGTTCGGCGACCGCGGCATCCCCGCCTCGTACCGGCACCTGAACGGCTACGGCTCGCACACCTTCCAGTGGCAGAACGAGGCCGGCGAGCACTTCTGGGTCAAGTACCACTTCAAGACCGACCAGGGCATCCGCAACCTCACCCAGGCCGAGGCCAACGTCCTCGCCGGCGAGGACCCGGACAGCCACCAGCGCGACCTGCGCGAGTCGATCGAGCGCGGCGAGTTCCCCAGCTGGACGGTGCAGGTCCAGATCATGCCGGCGGCCGACGCGGCGACCTACCGCTTCAACCCCTTCGACCTGACCAAGGTCTGGCCGCACGCCGACTACCCGCCGATCGAGATCGGGAAGCTGGAGCTCGACCGCAACCCCGACAACGTCTTCGCCGAGGTCGAGCAGTCGGTCTTCTCGCCGTCGCACTTCGTGCCCGGCATCGGCCCGTCCCCGGACAAGATGCTCCAGGGCCGCCTGTTCGCGTACGCCGACGCCCACCGCTACCGGGTCGGCATCAACGCCGACCACCTGCCGGTGAACCGTCCGCACGCCACCGAGGCGCGCACCCACGGCCGGGACGGGCACCTGTACGACGGCCGGCACGGCCGGCAGAAGAACTACGAGCCGAACAGCTTCGGCGGCCCGGTGGAGACCGGCCGTCCGCTGTGGGCCGCGACCGCCGTCGACGGCGTCACCGGCAACCACGTCGCGCCCTCGCACGCCGAGGACGACGACTTCGGGCAGGCGGGCGCCCTCTACCGGCTGTACTCCGAGGAGGAGAAGCAGCGCCTGATCGGCAACCTGGCGGGCTTCATCGCCAAGGTCTCGGCCGACCGCGAGGACATCGTGGAGCGGGCGGTCGACAACTTCCGCAAGGCCGACGCCGACTTCGGGCAGCGGCTGGAGGCGGCGGTCCGGGAGCTGCGCAAGCAGTAGCCGGACCGGACGAGCAGCGGCCCCCGTGACCGGAAGACGCCGGACACGGGGGCCGCAACCACGTCGGGACCTAGACCGAGAGCCGGCGCAGGGCCTCGTCGTGCAGCAGGCCGTTGGAGGCGACGGCGTCGGCGCCGCCGGGGCCGGGGACGCCGTCCAGGCCGGTGAAGCGGCCGCCGGCCTCCTCGACGATGACGCAGTTGGCCGCCATGTCCCACAGCGACAGCTCGGGCTCGGCGGCGATGTCGACGGCGCCCTCGGCGACCATCATGTAGGACCAGAAGTCGCCGTAGGCGCGGGTGCGCCAGCAGGCGCGGGTGAGGTCCAGGAACGGGTCGAGGCGGCCGCGCTCCTCCCAGCCGGTGAGCGAGGAGTACGAGAAGGACGCGTCCTCGATCCGGGAGACGCCGGAGACGTGCAGCCGGGAGGCCTTGGACAGGCTGCGGCCGCCGAACGCGCCGAGGCCCTTGGCCGCCCACCAGCGGCGCTGGAGGGCCGGGGCGGAGACGATGCCGACCACCGGGCGTTCGACGCCGTCCGGGCCGTCCTCCAGCAGGGCGATCAGGGTGGCCCAGACCGGGACGCCGCGGATGTAGTTCTTGGTGCCGTCGATCGGGTCGATCACCCAGCGGCGCGGGCCCGAGCCCTGGAGGCCGAACTCCTCGCCGAGCACGGCGTCGCGCGGGCGGGCGCGCTGGAGCACGCCGCGCACCTGCTCCTCGGCCGCCTTGTCGGCGTCGCTCACCGGGGTGAGGTCGGGCTTGGTCTCGACCAGCAGGTCGAGGGCGCGGAAGCGCTCCAGGGTGACCGAGTCGGCCGAGTCGGCGAGGACATGGGCGAGTCGGAGATCGTCGTGGTAGTCGGCCATGTCCGAAACCCTAGCGAGCCTCCCCCGATCGGCACAGCCGGGCTCGCGGAGCGGGACACGACGGGCGCGGGAACGGCCGTACGGGCGGGCGTGGACGCGGGCGCGCGCCCGCTCAGTGCGCCGTGCCGCTGAGCTGGAGGCCGATGACGCCGGCGATCACCAGGGAGATCGAGACCAGCTTGAGCACCGAGCTGGTCTCGTCCAGGAAGACCATGCCGTAGATCGCGGTGCCGGCCGCGCCGATGCCCGTCCACACCGCGTAGGCGGGGCCGACCGGCAGGCTCTTCAGGGAGAGGGTGAGCAGGCCGAAGCTGCCGAGGGCGAACACGCAGAAGCTGACGGTGGGCCAGAGCTTGGTGAAGCCCTCGCTGAGCTTGAGGTTCACCGCGAAGCCGGTCTCCAGCAGGCCGGCCAGGACCACCAGGGCCCATGCCATCGCGTGCCCTCCCTGTCGGATCGAGAGCCGGACCGTACCCGGCCCGACTTTCCTATGATCGCCAGGGAGGACCGCTCCGACACCTCGAACGGGCCACAAGCTTCGACGGACCTGGGTCCTGTCCGGGCGCCCGGCGTCGCGGGCCCGGCAGGATCGGCCGGACAGGGGCCTAGTCCGCCTCGCCCTCCTTGCTGGCCAGCAGACGGCGCAGCGAGTAGAGCCGGGCGGCCTCGGCGTGGCCCTCCTCGACCCAGGCGTCCAGCGCGCAGTCCGGCTCGTCGTGGCTGCACGCGCGCGGGCAGTCGACGGTGCCGGGCTCCAGGTCGGGGAAGGCGTGGATGACCCGGGACGGGTCGATGTGCGAGAGGCCGAAGGAGCGGAAGCCGGGGGTGTCGATCACCCAGCCGGGGTCCAGCGCCTTCTTCGAGCCCGGCTTGGCGCCGGGCGGCGGGGGCAGCCGCAGCGCCAGGGCGGAGACGGTGGTGTGCCGACCGCGGCCGGTGACGGCGTTGACGCGGCCGGTCTGCCGCTGGCGGTCCGGGACGAGCGCGTTGACCAGGGTGGTCTTGCCGACACCGGAGTGGCCGATGAACACCGTGGAGCGCCCGCGCAGGTGCTCGCGCACGGCCTCGGCGCCGGTGGTCTCCAGCTCGTCGCGGCGGGTGACCACGTAGGTGATGCCGAGCGTGGCGTAGGAGTCCAGCAGGGTCGAGGCCGGGGCGAGGTCGGACTTGGTGAGCACCAGCAGCGGCTCCATGCCCGCGTCGTAGGCGGCGACCAGGCAGCGGTCGATCAGCCGGGGGCGCGGCTCGGGGTCGGCCAGCGCGGTCACGATGGCCAGCTGCTCGGCGTTGGCGACCACGATCCGCTCGTACGGGTCGTCGTCGTCCGCCGTGCGCCGCAGCACCGAGCTGCGCTCCTCGACCCGGACGATCCGGGCCAGGGTGTCGGCGTCCCCGGAGAGGTCGCCGACCAGGTTGACGATGTCGCCGACGACGACACCCTTGCGGCCCAGCTCGCGGGCCTTCATGGCGACGATCTCGCGCTCCTGCTTCGTCCCCGGGTCGATCAGGCAGGTGATCCGGCCGCGGTCGACGGTCAGCACCATCGCCTCGGCGGCGTCCTCGTGCTTGGGCCGGATCCGGGTCCGCGGCCGGGAGCCCCGGCGGGCGGGGCGGTTGCGGATGTCGTCCTCGTCGGCGTCCTTGCCGTAGCGGCGCATGTGCTCAGTCTCCGCTCAGAGGTCCGCCGTCGCTTCGCCGAGCAGCTCGGCCCACATCCCGGGGAAGTCGGGCAGGGTCTTGGCGGTGGTGGCCACGTTCTCGACCTCGACGCCGGGGACGGCGAGGCCGAGGACGGCGGCGGCGGTGGCGAGCCGGTGGTCCTCGTAGGTGTGGAAGATGCCGCCCCGCAGCGGGCGGGGGCGGATCCGCAGGCCGTCCTCGGTCTCGGTGACGTCACCGCCGAGGTCGTTGATCTCCTTGGCGAGCGCGGCGAGCCGGTCGGTCTCGTGCAGGCGAAGGTGGGCGATGCCGTACAGGTGGGACTCGGAGTCGGCGAGCGCGGCGACGGCGGCGATCACCGGGGTGAGCTCGCCGACGTCGTGCAGGTCGGCCTCGATGCCGTGGATCCGGCCGGTGCCGGTGAACTGGAGGCCCTCGTCGGTGAACTCGCAGGCGCCGCCCATCCGGGTGTAGATCTCGCGCAGCTGGTCGCCGGGCTGGGTGGTGTGCTTGGGCCAGTCCCGCACGGTGACCCGGCCGCCGGTGACCAGGGCGGCGGCGAAGAACGGCGCCGCGTTGGAGAGGTCCGGCTCGACCACCAGGTCGCGGCCGATCAGGGCGCCGGGGGTGACCCGCCAGACGTCCTTCTCGCCGCCGTCCTCGGGGGCGTCGACCTGGGCGCCGGCCAGCCGCAGCATCTCCACGGTCATCCGGATGTGCGGCAGCGACGGGACCGGGCCGCCGACGTGGCGGACCTCGATGCCGTGGTTGTAGCGGGCGCCGGAGAGCAGCAGGGCGGAGACGAACTGGGACGAGGAGGAGGCGTCCAGTTCGACCGGGCCGCCGTCCAGCGAGCCGGTGCCGTGCACGGTGAGCGGGAAGGCGCCGCGGCCGCCGTCCTCGATCCGGGCGCCGAGCGCGCGCAGGGCGTCGATCACGCCGTGCTGGGGGCGCTCGTAGCAGCGCGGGTCGCCGTCGAAGTGCACCGGGCCGTCGGCGAGGACGGCGAGCGGCGGCAGGAAGCGCATCACCGTGCCGGCGTTGCCGACGTCGACGGAGGCCGGGCCGCGCAGCACGGGGGTGGGGATGACCCGCCAGGCCTCGCCGCCGCCGGTGCCGCCGGAGTCGTTGTTGACCTTCTCCTCGATGGTGACCCCGAGGGCGCGCAGGCCGTCGGCCATCAGCTGGGAGTCGCGGCTGCGCAGCGGGCGGCGCACCCAGCCGGGTCCGTCGGCGAGCGCCGCCAGCACCAGGGCCCGGTTGGTGACCGACTTGGAGCCGGGGATGGTGACGGTGGCGTCGACGGGGCTGGTCGCGACGGGGGCGGGCCACAGGGTCTCGGTCATGGGGCAAGTCTAGGGGCCGTACCGGAACGACCCGTGTCGCTCGGACGGGGGCCGCCCCGGGGCGGGAGGCGGACCCGGGGCGGACCCCGGGGGCGGGCCTCAGTGGAGGGGCTGGAGCAGCCAGGAGGCACCGATGCCGAGGCAGGCGAGGGCGACGAGCAGGAAGACGGTGACCCAGGCGAGGGCGGGAACGTGGGTGATCCGGGCCAACTGGTCGGCGTCGGAGTCGCGGGCCCAGCCGATCCGGCGCTGGTGCTGGAGCTCCAGGACCGGGCGGACGGCGCCGATGAGCAGGAACCAGCAGCCGAGGTAGGCGAAGCCGGCCTGGACCTCGGCGCTGCCGAACCAGGAGACCAGGAAGAAGGCGGCGCCGGCGAGCAGCACGGTGAGGAAGCCGAAGGCGTTGCGGATGCGCAGGAGCAGGGCGAGCAGCAGCGCGACCGCGAGCCAGAGCAGCAGGGTGATCCGGTCGGCGGCGAGCAGGGCGGCGCAGCCGAGGCCGAGCAGGGCGGGGGCGGTGTAGCCGGCGGCGGCGGTGAGGACCATGCCGGGCCCGGTGGGGCGGCCGTAGGAGAGGGTGAGGCCGGAGGTGTCGGAGTGCAGCCGGATGCCGGCCAGTTTGCGGCCGGTGACCAGGGCGATCAGGCCGTGGCCGCCTTCGTGGGCGATGGTCACGGCGTTGCGGGCGACGTGCCAGAGCGGCCGGGCCAGGACGGTGAGCAGGGCGGCGGCGCCGGTGGCCAGGACCAGCCAGCCGGGTGGGGCGGTCTGGGTGCCGCTGACCTGGCTCCACAGGTCGCCGAGGGTCTGGTCGTTCGTGTTCATCGGTGTCTCTCCGCCTCCGTCCGTCGTGTCGGGTCGTCGTGTCGGGTCGTCGTGCCGGGTCGTTGCGTTGGGCCGTTCGGGGCAGCCTCCCATGGGGGGACGGGCGGGCGGGAGCGGGTGGTTGCGGTACGCGGACGGGGAGGTGCCGGGGACCGGCGGCATGGCAAGCTGGCCCGCATGTGCGGTCGGTTCGCAGCGAGCAGCAAGCCCGAGGACCTCGTCGAGCTGTTCGGCGTGGAGCACTGGGAGCCCGAGGAGACGCTGGACCCGAACTGGAACGTGGCGCCGACCAACAGCGCCTTCGTGGTGCTGGAACGGCTGGCCGGGGAGCGGTCGCGGGCGGTGCGCCAGCTGCGGGTGCTGCGCTGGGGGCTGGTGCCGCAGTGGTCGAACTCCGCCGAGACGGCGGTGAAGATGATCAACGCCCGGTCGGACACGGTGCACGAGAAGCCCTCGTACCGGCAGGCCTTCGCGGCGCGCCGGTGCATCCTGCCGGTGGACGGCTACTACGAGTGGCAGACGGTGCCGGGGGAGCGCGGCAAGGCGCGCAAGAAGCCGTACTTCGTCTCCCGGGCGGACGGCGGTCCGCTGGCGCTGGCCGGGCTGTACGAGTTCTGGCGCGACCGGGCGGTGCCGCCGGGGCACCCGGAGGCCTGGCTGGTGACGTTCACGATCGTCACCACGGACGCCGAGGAGTCGCTGGCGCCGATCCACGAGCGGATGCCGCTGTTCCTGGACCGGGGGGACTGGGGCGCGTGGCTGGACCCGCGGCAGACCGACCCGGACGCCGCGCGCCGGCTGCTGGTACCCCCGCCGCCGGGCGCGTTGCTGGCCACCCCGGTGTCGCCGGCGGTCGGCAGCATCCGCAACAACGGTCCGGAGCTCAAGGAGCCGTGGGCCGAGCCCGTGACCACCCTGTTCTGACCGTCCTGTGCCGAGGCCGCCGTGCCGAGGCCGCTGTTCCGAAGCCGTTCCGAAGCCGTTCCGAACGTCCCTGGAGTCACCGCGATGAGCACCACCGAACTCGTCCCCACCGAGGCCGGCGAGGCCCGGATCACCTACCACCGGGCCGCGGAGCCCAGGGCCGTGCTGGCGCTCGGGCACGGCGCGGGCGGTGGGACCGGCGCCCGGGACCTGGTGGCGCTGGCCGGGGCGCTGCCGGCCCGGGGGATCACGGTGGCGCTGGTCGAGCAGCCGTGGCGGGTGGCGGGCAAGAAGGTGGGCCCGGCGCCGAAGACACTGGACCTGGGCTGGCGGCCGGTGGCCGAGCTGCTGGCCGGGCGGGGGCTGCCGCTGGTGGTGGGCGGGCGCAGCGCCGGGGCGCGGGTGGCCTGCCGGACGGGCGCGGCGACCGGGGCGGTGGGGGTGGTGGCGCTGGCGTTCCCGCTGCATCCGCCGGGCCGGCCGGAGAAGAGCCGGGCCGAGGAGCTGCTGGGGTCGGGGCTGCCGACGCTGGTGGTGCAGGGCGCGGCGGACCCGTTCGGCGGGCCGGGGGAGTTCCCGGAGCTGCCGGCGGGGCACGAGCTGGTGGCGCTGCCGTACGGCAACCACGGTTTCGAGGTGCCGAAGCGGGCGTCGGTGGGGCAGGGGGAGGTGCTGGACCTGATCTGCTCGTCGGTGGGGGACTGGGTGCTGGAGCTGGTCTGACGGTCCCGGCGGTGCGGTCGCGCCGCCGTGAGCGGTCCGCTTCCGTTCGATCACTCGTGCGAGTGAATGGCGTGGGTGGGCGGGAATGCGGGCGGAGTGCCGGTGGTTGTCGTGTCCGTCAGCAACGAGTCACTGGTGAGAGGCAGGGCAGATGGGTTCGATCGCGTGCCCCGAACGGCCTGAGGAGCGCGAGGCCACCACGGCGTTCGCCCCCTCCTGGTCGGAGTGGCTCGACGCGGGCGAGAAGCCCGTCAGCCCGATATCCTCCATTTCTGGGCGGCCCGCCGTGGGCCGTGCCCGTCATGCCGAGGAGGTGGGTCCGGTCGTCGGGACCGAGCACGAGGCCGATCCGGGCCGTGGCCCGGACGAGGCCCTGCCTGCGGGCGAGGCGCTCACCGGTGAGGAGCTGGCCGAGGCGATCGGTGAGGACACCTACCGGGTGTCGGCGGAGGAGAGCGAGGAGGCCCGGCGGGAGCGCTTCGAGCGCGACGCCCTGGGCTACCTGGATCCGATGTACTCGGCGGCGCTGCGCATGACGCGCAACCCGGCCGATGCGGAGGACCTGCTCCAGGAGGCGTTCGCGAAGGCGTACGCGTCGTTCCACCAGTTCCGTGAGGGTACGAACCTCAAGGCCTGGCTGTACCGCATCCTCACCAACACGTTCATCAACTCGTACCGCAAGAAGCAGCGGGAGCCCCAGCGCACCGCGGCGGAGGAGATCGAGGACTGGCAGCTGGCCCGGGCCGAGTCGCACATGTCGACGGGTCTGCGCTCGGCCGAGACCCAGGCGCTCGACCACCTCCCCGACAGCGATGTGAAGGACGCGCTCCAGGCCATTCCGGAGGAATTCCGGATCGCCGTGTATCTCGCGGACGTAGAAGGCTTTGCGTACAAGGAGATCGCGGACATCATGGGTACTCCCATCGGTACGGTGATGTCCCGACTGCACCGCGGCCGCCGTCAGCTGCGCGGCATGCTGGAGGACTACGCCCGTGAGCGCGGGCTCGTCCCGGCCGGCAGCGGGGCAGGGCAGGAAGCGAAGGGCTCGGGCTCATGAGCTGCGGCGATCCGCACGAAACCGAGTGTGGCGAGGTCCTCGACCACCTCTATGAATTCCTCGACAACGAGATGCCCGAAGGTGACTGCGCAAAGTTGCGGGTCCACTTCGAGGAGTGCTCGCCGTGCCTGAAGCAGTACGGGCTGGAGCAGGCGATCAAGGCGCTGATCAAGCGTTCCTGCGGGTGCGACGACACCCCGGCGGACCTGCGCGGCAAGGTGCTGGCCAGGATCGACTCGATCCGGGCCGGGCAGCGTTCGGGCGAGCAGGTGGTGCTCGCGGTGGAGGCCACGGTCGAGGTGCACGTCGAGTCGGCCAGGCCGGCGCCCAGGCTGGACGGGGCGGCCGAGGAGGCACGGGCCGGGCAGGAGCCGGCCGAGCGCCCCGGTGCGCCGGTCGAGGCCGGCGCCCAGGCGGAGTGACGGCCCGTCGGGCGAACGTCCGTGCGATGGCCGTGCGGGTGGCCGACCGCCCGGCGCGATAGCCCGTCGGCCCGCAGACGAGGGCGGGCCGACGGTTCGGACAGGGAGGGCAGCGGCCCCGGGAGCTGTCTCTTATACACA
>NZ_JBHTWX010000064.1:0-50470 GCF_042792155.1 Kitasatospora sp. NPDC056651
GCACGTCCGGTCGTGCCGTACGAGCCCCGCCGCGTTCCGTCCGGCCCGCGTTCCGTCCGGCGCGCGGGCCTGCCGGACGGATGGACGTCCGGCGGTTCGGTCAGAAGTTCCTGGCCGGCAGCACGCCCCAGGACCCGGTGACGGTCCTGGCGAGCACCTCCGGGTCGGTCTCGACCGGCGTCGAGTCGGGGATCAGGACCACCGCGCTGCCCTGCCGCACGAGCGCCCGGCGCCACCACTCCTCGCCGCCCTCCCGGTCGGGGAAGGAGACGGGCCGGCCCCGGAAGAGGCTCTTGCGGTAGCGGGAGACCTCCACCTGGTCCCGGCGGCGGCGCAGCGCCCACCCCTTCCGCTCGGCCGGCTCTCCGGGGAGGTCCACCGGCAGGTGGTGGCCGCGCTCCATGTGGTCGAAGCCTTCGAAGGCCAGCAGGTACGGCAGCGGACTGTACGTCTCCCCGACGTGGTCGGTCACGAACGCCGTGAAGCGCGGGACCAGCAGGAGGCCGGCCAGCGCGCTCACCTCCGGGGCCGCGAGGGCGACGGCGTGCGCGTGGAACGGCAGGCCGTCGGGGAGGCTGCGGGACCTGGTGGTGAGGACACCGGGAGGCAGGGCGCCTCCGGCGTGACGATGAGTATCGGACACGACATCAGAGAGTAGGGGTTCCGATGGCGGCGGTGGTTGGATTCGGCCAATCGATCCAGGAATGGCACATTCGCCCTATTTTGCCGAAGAGTTGTTCGGGGCGCTCCCCTCTGTGGTGCGCACCGGCCCCGCCGGGGGCGGGGCCGGTGGGGGAGGGGGCTACGGGCAGTTCTCGTCGATCTTGTACTGGAGCGCCCTCGGGTAGTCGTGCCGGCTGAGCCGGACACGGGCCAGGATTGGCGCGTGGTTGATGTCGTTGCCGGGGTCGGCGATGTCCGTCAGGAGCGTTTCGAGCTCGGCGTGGGTGGAGAGCTCGAACCCGTGCATCCGGTCCTTGTCGGTGCCGAACACCTCGGCCAGCTTCTCGTACCGCCACGGGTGCAGCACGTTGTAGAAGTCGGCCCCGTCCGACGGTCTCTCCTTGTAGTAGCAGGGGCTGACCAGCATCTGCTCGATGCCGTAGAAGCCCTCGTTGTCCAGGACGAAGACGACCGGCCGCAGGTGGTGGCGCACCTGGGTGGACAGCTCCTGGCAGATCTCCTGGAAGGAGCCGTCCCCGACGAACACCAGCGGGCGCCTCAACGGCTGCTGCCGGCCCAGTGCCACGCCGGTGGCCGCGCCGACCGAGTAGCCGATGGACAGCCAGCTGTTCTGCGCCAGGAAGCCGGCCCGCTCGGGGATCCGCAGGTTCATCGAGCCGAGCAGCGCGAACGCGGCGTCCGAGACGACCGTGAACGGCGAGGGGGCCTGCGGGTCCCCGCCGGTGGCCCGGTGCTCCAGGAAGAAGTTGACGTGCTCGAAGAAGCTGTCGTAGGTCAGCTCCTCCGGGTACCGGTCGGTGCTCAGCGATTCCAGGAAGTCGGCCGTGCTGGCCGGGACGTCCAGGCCTGCCGCGTGGGCCAGCGCGAAGTGGTCGGCCGGGAAGGTCTGCCCGACCAGGGCCTCGCGCAACGCGGTGATGAACCGGCCGAGCTGGACCTCGGGGAAGTACTTGGCGCCGACGCTGACGCCGTCGCGGGCCGCCACGATCCAGTCGTCGCCGATGGACTGCTCGCCGCCGAGGTTCTTGGACGTGGACCAGGTGCCCAGGCCGATCCGGCACCCCGTGTTCTTGAAGGTCTTCCGGATCTCCGGCAGGCTCGCCTTGCCGTTGTAGACGCCGGCGAACAGCGGGTGCCGTTCGGACACCACGGACTTCGCGCCGACCGTGGTGCAGAACTGCATCCGGGTGGACTGCACGAACTCCAGCAGCTCGTTCTCCAGCCGCAGGCGGACGAGTTCCTCGCCGGCCCAGACGATCGGTGTGCCGAACTTCCCGATCAGCTCCACCGCCGCCGTGACGGCCTTCTCCAGCATGTCCTTGTTCCGCTGGGTGAACGGCCGCTCGTGAGCGCGGAGTTCACCCAGTGGAGGATCGCAGGGCGCGTGCCAGAGGTCCTCCATGACCTCCAGGTAGACGGGCTTGCGCTGGGTCAGGCACGCGGTGATCGCACTGTCGATCTGCGAGGCCGCGAGCCCCGGGTTGGAGAGCACCTGCGCGTCCACCGTGACCTGCCGGTAGACGTCCAGGTTGCTCTCCCGGCGCGGGCTCATGTGCGAGGTGAGCAGGCCGACCGCCTGGTAGTTGAGCCACTGCTCGTACGAGGGCGCGGCGTTGATCGCGATCAGCGGTACGTCCTCGACGTAGGCGCCGCCGATCGTGTTGAGCAGGCTGAACGCGCCCACCCCGTAGGTCACCGCGACGGCGCCGACGCCCGGCTGGGCCGTGCCCGGTTCGGTGTCGGCGGTCCGCACCCGGGCGTAGGCGTCCGCGGCATAGCCGCCGCCCATCTCGGTCGGGGTGCCGATCCAGCGGACCCCGGTGGTGGCCTGCATGATCGTCAGGAACGGGCCGAGGAAGTCGCCCGGCACCCCGAACAGGTGCCGGATGCCCAGCTGTTCCAGCCTGGTGGCCAGGTAGCGGGCCACCGTCCAATCGTCGTCGCCGCTCATCGGCTCATCGCCTCCTGTTCCTGCCGGCCTTCCCGGCCGGCCCGCGTCTCCGGCCGGATCTCCGGGCGGGCCGGAGGCGGCGGCGGTGGCGCCTCGTGGACGGCGATGGCCGCCCGCACCGCGGTCTCCACCGCGCCCTCGATCCAGGCGTGCTTGAGCGAGACGTGCTCGCCGGCGAAGTGCACCGGGCCCTCCGGCTTGACCACGTCGAGGTGGAAGCTGGTCATCTGGTGCGGGGTGTACACCGCCGCCTCGCCGAAGGCGTACGGGTCGCGCAGCCAGCTCTGGGTCTGCCCGTAGCCGGTGTAGAACACCTCGATCCGGCGGCCGTGCACCGACTGGAGGTTGCGCAGCGCGTAGACGTAGCGCTCGTCGTCCTCCATGGAGTCCCAGCGCACCGCGTCGTCCGACCAGCTGTAGCTGGCCAGCACCACGCCGCCGCCGTCGCCGCCGGGCACCGGGTGCGAGGGGTAGTACATGAAGCGGTTCGGGTTGTCGGTGGTCGAACCGCCGCCGAAGCAGTTGGTGGCGGGGCGTACGCTCGCCCGCAGCAGCGCGGTGTGGCGGTAGACGTCCTGCTGGGCCTGGCTGATCCGCCGCTCGTCGACGCTGGAGTGCGCGCCGAGCAGCACCGCCGGCAGGTCGCGCGGCGGCCGGTGGCCGTTGTGGGAGGCGGCCACGGCCGCTTCGGCGTCCTCCTCGCCGGCCCGCTGGTAGTACTCGTACAGGCCGGGCGCGATGGAGTCGAGTTCGGTCTTCCACTCCGCCTCGGTGAACTCCCACCAGCGGCGGGAGAACTCCAGCAGCACCTTGGTGGCCTGGTCGTAGTGGGTCTCGATGATCGCCCGGCGCTTCTTGTACGAGAACGGGGGCGTCACCTGGACGAAGCGCAGGGCGGAGAACGGGACCGTGACGATCGCGAAGTCGCCCGTCCAGACCTCGGGTTCGGCCTCCGGATCGCCCTCGGGGACGGTGTGGACGGCGACCCGCGGCCCGTTCGGGCCGACGGTGAGGCCCCCGCCGCCGTCCCGGTGCGGGTCCCAGTACTCCATCCGGATCATCCGTTCGCCCATCCGCAGCTCCTCCCGGAGGTCCTGGGCGAGCGCGTGGGGCAGGTTCCAGCTGCCTCCCGCGATCTCCCAGTAGGTGGCGGTCGGGTTGATGTCGCTGCGGCCCAGGAAGGTGTGGAAGAAGGCCAGGTGCAGCCGCGAGGTCATGTTCTCGATCGTGCCGATCGCCTCGATGGCCTCGTCGCTGAAGCCCGCGTACTCGCGCAGGAAGCGGCCCATCGAGTAGCCGTCGAAGTCGCGGATCACCCGGGCCCAGCCGTCCAGCCACTCGGCGAACGGCTTGTTCTCCCGCTTGCCGTCCTTGACCACCGAGTAGTAGTCGCGGACCGGCTCCAGCGCCTGGTTGACCATGTCGGCGGCGGTGACCCGCGCCTCGTCGCCGGTGAGGTGGAAGCCCTCGTTGACGCAGCTCGGGTCGGCGGCGTACTCGCCGCGGCGGGCCTGGATCCGGTTCGTGCGGATCCAGGAGTTGAAGCGCTTGTCCGGTTCGAGGAAGGCCGGGCTGTCCGGGCCGTACTTCCAGACCTTGCCGGGTTCGAAGGACTCGTAGACCACCGGCGGGGCGGGCGCGTCGAGGTTCCCGGTGTCCGGATCGACGTCGACGTTGAAGAACAGCTGCCGCTTCAGGCCGAGGCTGTCGACCAGCGCCAGGGTGAGCGGGTGGAAGCTGGGCAGTCGCATCGCCCCGGCCTCGGCGTACTGCTCCGGGTCGTAGAACGGCCCGTCGGTCTCGTCGTCGGTGGTGCGGAAGGTCTTGATCCGCCCGCCCACCCGGCTGGCGTTGGCCTCCAGGACGGTGACGTTGTGCCCGGCGTCCTTGAGCAGCTTTCCGGCGACCAGACCGGCGATGCCCGCGCCGACGATCAGCACGTCCTTGGGCTCGTCCGTCCCCGGGATGCCGTTCTTGATCAGGACGTCGAGGTAGCGCAGCTTCAGGTCTTCGTCGTCCGGACCGATCAGCAGCAGTTCGCGTGCCAGCTGCCGGCTGGTCTGCCGGTGGGCGCGATCGCCGGCGGTGCCGGTGGGGGTGGTGGTCATGCGCGGTTACCTCGCGGCGAGTGGGTGGCAGGGCAGGATGATCACGAGATGTGATGGGTCCGCCACCCAACGTAGCCTTCGCGTCGAGAGTCCTGTCAACCGGAGGCCGTCCGCCCGGTGGGTCGCGCGGAGCCGCCGGACGCCTCCGCTCATGCCGAGAGGCAGCCCCGCCGGGGCTGCCTCTCGATTCGATCTCCGTGGCTCCGCCGCGGTCAGCGGTTCTCGGCGGCGCCCGACACCCGGGCGATCCACTCCTCCACCTCGTGGGAGCCGCGCGGCATCGCGGCGGAGAGGTTCTCGTGACCGTCCTCGGTCACCAGCACGTCGTCCTCGATGCGCACGCCGATGCCGCGGAACTCCTCCGGCGCCAGCAGGTCGTCCGCCTTGAAGTACAGGCCCGGCTCGACGGTGACGATCATGCCCGGCTTCAGCTCGCCGTCCATGTAGTCCTCGCGCAGCAGCAGCTGGCAGTCGTGCACGTCCATGCCCAGGTGGTGGGAGGTGCCGTGGACCATCCAGCGGCGGTGCCAGCCGCCGTTCTCCGGGTCGAGGGTCTGCTCCAGGGTGACGCCCTCGGGCAGCAGGCCCCACTCGTACAGGTGCCGGGCGATGACCTCGTTCGCGGCGGCGTGGATGTCGCTGAACCGGTTGCCGGGCCGCACCGCCTCCATGCCGGCCCGCTGCGCCGCGTGGACGGCGTCGTAGATCCTGCGCTGGACGTCCGTGAAGCGGCCGTTCACCGGAAGGGTGCGGGTGATGTCGGCGGTGAACAGCGAGTCGATCTCGATCCCGGCGTCGACCAGGATCAGGTCGCCCTCGCGGACCTCGCCCGTGTTCCTCGTCCAGTGGATGGTGTTGGCGTGGTCGCCGGCCGCGCAGATCGACTCGTAGCCGATCCCGTTGCCCTCGTGCCGCGCGTACAGGCCGAAGACGCCCTCGACCCAGCGCTCGCCGCGGCCCTTGCGGACGGCCTCCGGCAGGGTGGTGATGATCGCCTCGAAGCCCTTGTGGGTGGCGGCGATCGCCTTGCGCATCTCGCCGACCTCCCACGCGTCCTTGACGATCCGCATCCCGGACAGCTCGCGGGCGAGCTCCGCGTCGGCCTCCTGCTGCTCCTCGGCGGTGAGGGAGGTGCCCGCCTGGGTGCGGACGGTGTCGACGAGCTCGGCGAGCTTCCGGTCGGCCGAGCGCACGACGCGGAGCCGGGCGGCCGCCTCGTCCTTCGCCAGGTCGGCCTCCAGCTCGTCGATGTGGCGGGCGGTGAGCCCGAGCCGCGACTCGACGTCGGCGATGGTCGGGCGGTAGCCGACCCAGAACTCCCCGTACCGGGAGTCGGTGTAGAACTCCTCGGTGTCCCGCGGCGCCGGCGGGCGGAAGTACAGGACGGCCCGGTGCCCGCCCTCGGCCTCGGGCTCCAGCACGAGGACGCTGTCGGGCTCCGCGTCCGAGCCGATCCCGGACAGGTGGGCGAAGGCGGTGTGCGGACGGAAGGTGAAGTCGGTGTCGTTGCTGCGCACCTTCAGGCCGCCGCCGGGGAGGACGAGCCGCTCGCCGGGGAACCGCAGGGACAGGGCCGCACGGCGGCGGGCCGCGTGATCGGCCACCTCGGCGCGGGGCGCGGGGGAGCGGTCGTCGGCCGCCCATCCCGAGGCCATGAACTCCCGGAACACGGTGCTGACGGGGGTGTCCCGGTGGCCGGCCTTGGGCTGATTCTCGCTGGTCATGCCAAATATCCTGTCATATCGAACAATTACGTGGAGCTTGACGGCCGCTCAGGATTCCTGTGCGGCCCGGTCCTCTCCGGGGGAGGAGGCCTGCTCGCGGCAGCGCACCATGAACGACCGCTCGAAGACGATGACGGTCTCTCCCGTCGACTTCGTGCCCGTCGTCTCCACCGTGATGATCCCCTGCCCCGGCCGGGACCGGGACAGCCGCTTGTCGAGGATCCGGCTGGTCGCGTAGAGGGTGTCGCCGACGAAGACCGGGTCCTTCAGCCGGACCCTGTCCCAGCCCAGGTTGGCCACCGCCCGCGCCGACAGCGCCTGCACGGTCATCCCGCCGATCAGGCACAGCGTGATGCCGCTGTTGACCAGCACCTTCCCGTACTCGGCGCCGGCCCCGTAGTGGGTGTCGAAGTGGAGCGGGTGCTGGTTCATGGTCAGCAGGGTCAGCCAGGTGTTGTCGGCCTCGGAGAGGGTGCGGCCCGGCCAGTGCCGGATCACCATGCCGGGCTCGAAGTCCTCGTAGTCCCCGCCGTGTTCCTCGACGTACTCGTTGTCGTTCACCCGACGAAGCGTCATACCGCCACCATCACATTGTCGGAACTGCTGATGCTCCCGCGGACGTTGACGATCCCGGCGGTGCCGTCGCCGTAGAACCGGCAGAACAGCCCGGCCGGGCGGCCGCCGAACACCAGCGGGCCGAGCACCGGGGCGACGTCGACGTCCTGCGGTTCGTCGGAGCCGTCGGTGATCAGCGAGACCTTGCAGCCCTGGGGCCGCACGAACTGCTGCACGATGCTGGGGCCGCTCGCGAGCGCCTCGCCGACGGCGGACTCCCACGCGGCCTGGTCGGTCTCGCGGCCGAGGACCACCTGCTTGCCGCAGTCCCCGAGGGCGGCCTTGAGCACCAGCTGCTCCCGGTTCGCCAGCACGAAGGGGAGCAGGTCGACCTGCCGGCCCTCGCGTTCGGTCTTCCGCTCCGAGAGCACCCGGGTCCACGGCAGGTACCGCTCGACGAGCCGGCGCTCGCCCTCGGTCATCCAGGGCCGCCCTTCCGACAGCAGGCCCATGGTGAGCTTGCTGTGCAGGAAGGTCGACGTCTGGGTGCCCACCAGCACGCAGCCGTTGTCGAGGGCGTCCTGGACCGGGGCGGTGTCGATCCCCGCCTCCAGCCAGTCCGGGATGGTGAAGTTCCGCAGCCCGATCGAATGGCGCAGGTGCGGCGCGCAGTCCCAGGCCCGGTGCAGCTCCTCCGGCTCGAAGAAGCGCGCGGTCAGGCCGTGGCTGTTGTAGTAGTCGGTCTCCATCTCGAAGTACCGCGGCTCCACGCCGGGCACCCGGGAGCTGCCGACGACCGCCACCCGCGGCGCCAGCGCCAGGTCCGCGGCGAGCGAGCGGAACATCTCGGCGCGGACGGCGAGCGGGTTCGGGGAGCGGTACGGGACCCGGCCGTCCCGGTCGGCGTGGAGGCCGTTCCACACCGCCAGGCGGCTCTGCGTCTCCACCACGCCGCCCAGCGCGCCGCTGACGTTGAACTCCAGGAACTGCGGCCCGTCCGGCCCGATGACCAGGTCCGGCCGGACCACGCTGTCGGCGTACCGCTCCTCGACGAAGGCGTCGTCGATCCACAGCCGGTCCTCTTCGGCGGGCATGCCGTAGGCGGCCAGCCGGTCGGCGTTGGTGCGCCCGGTCTCCAGGGCGGTGCGGCGCAGCAGTTCGACCAGCGCCACGCTCACCCGGAAGACCTCGGCGTAGGACGCGCGCGGGATCGCCATCGGCGCCGCGGGCAGTACCGGCTGGTAGGGCCAGCCGGTGTCCCGGAGCTCATGGCGCAGCATCTGCCGGATCGTCTCCGCCGGCGCGGCGGGCTTGATCCGGTGCGTCCCGAACCACGGGTGACCGTTCGCCCCGCCGAGGTCCTCATGCGTGCCCATCCGGCACTCCCTCCCTTGTCGGCTCGGCGGCGGCGGACGGCTCGCCCGCCTCCCGCTGGGCCGCTTCCTGCCGGGCCGCTTCCTGCCGGGCCGCCCGGTGCTGCTCGAACAGCGCCACCGCGGCGGCGGTGTCCTCGATGGCCATGCCGACCGTGCGCAGGACCGAGGTCCGGCCGGCCACGGCGATCTCGCCGTTCACCAGCCGGCCCACCTCGTACAGGTCCTCGGCCCCGATCAGGCCGCCGGTCAGCGCGGCCCGGACCTCGCCCGCGCCGTCCAGCGCGGCGGTCCGCTCCTCGACGACGGTCACGGCCTCGGCCAGCAGGGCCGGGTCGAGCTCGACGGCGTCCGGGTGGGTGCCGCCGATCACGTTCACGTGCGCCCCGGCGGCCACCCAGCCGGCCTCGACCACCGGGGTGGCGTCGTCGGTGGAGGTGGCCGTGCAGATGATCGGCGCACCGGCGACGGCCTCCCTCGCGGTGTCGTGGACGGTCACCCGGACGGGCCGGTCCGCGGTGGCCCGGACCCAGTCCGCGAGCTCCTCGGCGCGGGCCCGGGTGCGCGAGTGGATCCGGACGGTGCGGATCGGGCGCACCGCCGACACCGCCCGGATCAGCGCGCGCGCCTGGACGCCCGCGCCGATCACGGCCAGGTCGTCGGCGTCCTCGGGGGTGCACCAGCGGGTCGCCAGGGCGGCGACCGCGCCGGTGCGGACGGCGGTGAGTTCGGCGCCGTCCAGCAGGGCGGTGATCCGCCCCGTCTCCAGGTCGGTGAGCGCGACGATCCCGTGGATCAGCGGCAGCCCGCGGCCCGGGTTGTCCGGGGTGAGCGTGGTGACCTTGACGCTGCCCACCCCGCGCCGCTCCCAGACGGCGGGGCTGACCAGCAGCACGCGCTGGTCACCGTGCTCGACGACGGTCCGGGCCGGGGAGGTGGTCCGGCCGGCGGCCAGGTCCACGAACATCTCGCCGAGCACGTCGATCACGCGGATCATCGGCAGCGGTCCGGCCATGTCGGCGGCGCCGACCGTGACGGGTGCGGCGCTCATGCCCGGCCGCCCTTCCCGGCGTCGCCGCCGTCGTCGTTCGCGGTCGTGCCGTCGTTCCCGGCGTCGTCCGCGGGGGCGGTGCCGAACCGGCCCGCCCAGGCGTCCTCGCGGGCGACGGTGTCGCGCGCCCGCCGGGCGAACGGCGGCCCGACCATGTTGCCGTCCAGCACGGCGATCCCGCCGTCGGCCGCGGCCACGGCCTCGGCCACCCGGCGCGCCAGCGCCAGTTCGTCGGGCCGGGCCCGCAACACCCGGTTGATCACGTCGAGTTCGCGCGGGTGGACGGTCGCCTTGCCGTGGAAGCCGAGCGCCCGGACCCGGGTGGTCTCCTCGGTGAGGACGTCCGGTTCGGCGAGCCGGTAGTTGGCGGTGTCGACGCAGGCCGTCCCGAACCGGGCGCAGGCCATCGCCATCGCCTGGCGGGCCGCCAGCATGGCCTCCCAGCCGATGTCGACCCCGATCGTGGCGGCCAGGTCGGCGGAGCCGAACACCAGGCCGTCCGCGGCGCGCGCGATGGAGTCGATGCGGCTGACCGACTCGACCGTCTCCACCGTCACGTAGACCTCGGGGCGGGCGCCGGCCGAGGCCAGCATCCGGCGCAGCAGGTCGACCTCCTCCGCGGAGGTCACCATCGTCATCAGGACGATGCCGGCCTTCACCTGACTGTCCGCCAGCATCAGCACGTCGTGCACCGCCGCGAGGCTGCCGAGCTCGTTGATGCGCACCGCGACGTTCGCCGGCCGCGGGGCCTTCTCCAGCGCGGCCCGGCAGACCTCGCGGGCGGCCGGCTTGTCGGCGGGCGGGACGGAGTCCTCCAGGTCGATCAGGTGGACGTCGGCGTCGTACGACCACGCCTTGACCACCCGGTCCAGCGACAGGGCCGGGGTGTACAGGATGCTGCGCGGTACCGCCCGGGCCGTGCCGGTCACTTGGCCACCGGCCGCGGCCCGGCACCCGCCGGGAGCGCGCCGGCCTGGATCAGCGCGGCGGCGAGCCGGCGGATCTGGTCCTCGGTCTGGCCGGCCCGCAGCATCACGCGCAGTCCGGCGGTGCCGCGGGCGACGATCGGGAAGAACACCGGCGAGGTGTAGAAGCCCGCGGCGAAGACCTTCCTGGCGGCCTCGACGACCGTCTCGTCGGTCATCGGCACGACGCGGATCGGGAAGGTGGCCTCGGCCTGCTCGGTGGTGACCAGCGAGTCGAACAGCGAGATGTTGGCGCGCAGCTTCGCCTGGAGCCGGTTCAGCTCCTCGGTGCGGTGGATCTCGGCCGAGGCCATCGCCGCGCCGACCGCGGCGGCGTTCATCTTCTGCGAGTAGCCCAGCGGGCCGGCGAAGCGCTCGATGAGGCGCCGGGTGTCCTCGGAGTAGCCGTCGAGCAGGATCGCCGTGCCGCCGGCCCCGAAGCCCTTGGTCAGGGTCGCGACGGTGATGGTCCGCTCGTCCAGGATCGGGGCGTGCGAGCGGACGTAGCCGATGCCGCGCTCGCCGTACGCGGACAGCGAGTGCGAGTCGTCGTAGAAGACCAGGAGGTTGTACTTCTCCTGGAGCACGGCCAGTTCCTCGACGGGAGCGTAGCCGCCGAGGCTGTCCGAGCCGTCGACCACGTAGCAGACGCGCTCGTAGGTGCGGCACTTGTCCTCGAGGAAGTCGAGGTCGTGGTGCCTGCTGGTGACCACCTCGGTCTCGTCGGCGCAGGCCGGCTTGGCGTTGCCCATCGAGACGTGGGCGTTCTTGTCGAACACCATCAGCGGCCGGGTGCCGTTGCCCAGGTGGCCCGAGGCGATCAGCGGGAGCAGGCCGGTGCTGGCCGCGGCGGTGGACAGCGCGCTGATCACCATCGCGCCGAAGAGCTCGCCGAGCGACTCCTCCAGCTCCAGCAGGACCGAGGTCTGGACGCGGGTGCGCGGGATGCAGTGGTCCAGCACGCCGAAGCGGCGCAGCGACTCGACCGCGCCGTCGATGACCTTGGGGTGGGTGTCCAGGTCCAGGTAGGAGCAGACCGTGAAGTTCACGAACTCGTGCCCGTCGGCCATCGTGAAGACGCCGTCCTGGAGGTCGCCGACGACACCGGCGACCCCGTTCTCGTAGGACGTGTTCCAGAAGGTGTTGCCGATGCCGATGAGCTTGTCGTTGTTGCGGTACAGGTGGGCGGGGGTGATGGACTTGCGGTCGCTCATCAGGAGTTCACCTCGGTGGGCTTGTAGCTGTAGACACCCTTGAGCCTCCGGTAGGCGTACGTGTACAGGGCGACGCCGAGCACGTGCGGCCTACGGAGGATCTTCTTGGACTTGAGCCAGAAATTGACGTTGATGTTCATGTCGTCCAGCGACTCGGCCTGGTGCCACCAGCCGAGCGGCAGGTAGAGCATGTGGCCGGGTTCGAGGACGAAGTCCCGACGCTGGGCGAGCTTGGCCGCCAGCTTCGGGTAGCGCTTCAGGTCGACGTCGTCGAGGTCGAACACCCGGGACTTGTCACCGTACCCGCGCAGGATCGACCGCGGGTAGTAGTCGCGGACGCCCGGGGGAGCGATGATGAAGCGCTTGCGGCCCTCGAGCGCGATGTTGAAGTTCTCGAACTCATCGAAGTGGTTCTTGGTGAACACGCCCTGGTGGCTGATCCACAGGTTGGCCGCGTACAGGGCGTTGCCGTAGCCGAAGAACTCCTCGGCGTCGAAGCCGATGACGGCGTTCACGTCGGCCGGGCTGCTGCGGATGTTGGACACCACCCGGTGCCAGGTGCCCGAGTTGGTGAGGTGGCGCTCGTCCGCGAAGAACTCGCGGAGCCGGATGTCCCGGGTCTCCCACCGGCCCGGGTGGTTCTTGTCGCCCGGCTCGCTGAACAGGGTGACGGTCATCTCGGCCAGCCGCGCGGCCACTTCGTCGCGGCCCAGTCCCTGCACGCTGTCCGGGAGCTTGATCACCACGGGACGGTCGGCCTTGTACAGCCCCTCGGGGCCGACGGCCATGAACTGGTCGAACGTCATGCGGGTGACTTCGACACCCGCCGTCCGGCTCGACCCGGACGCGGTCTCCGGTACTGCCATGTCGCTTTCCCTGCCCTTCTTCTCGAACTTCTCGAAGTCGTCGGATGCGATGGATGCGATGGTCAGACGCGGGTCCCTCGCCCGCTCAGCTCGGTCACCACGTCCACGATCAGGTCCTCCTGACCGGCGATGGCCTGCCGTCGGCCGAGCTCGAAGAAGACGTCGCGCGGGTCCACGCCGGCGGCCGCGGAGAGTTCGACCACCCGGTGCTTGAACCCGGAGAACACTCCCGCCAGGCCGCTGACGATGCTCATCGAGGCGGTCACCGGCGGTGCCGGCATGAGTTCGCGCTCGGCGAGGTCGGCGGCGTCGAGCAGCGCGTACAGGTCGATCCCGGTGGCGTACCCGCTGCGCTCCAACACCGGTGCCAGAACTTCGAGTTGGGTGTTGCCCGCGCCGGCGCCGAAGCCCCGGGCGCAGCCGTCGAGGATCAGCGCGCCGGCGTCGGCGGCGGCCACCGAGTTGGCCACGGCCATCCCGAGGTTGTTGTGCCCGTGGAAGATCACCGGGAGGCCGTCGACCGCCTCGACGATCGCGCCGATCCGCGCGGTGACGTCCGCCGGGAGGAAGTGCCCCGCGGAGTCCATGATCCCCACGGCCTGCGCCCCGTACCCGACGGCCCGCGCGGCCTGCTCGGCCAGCTCGGCGGGCGTGGCCATGTGACTCATCATCAGGACGCAGTGGCCCTCGGCACCGGCGTCCCGCAGGAAGCCCAGGTGGCGCTCGGCCAGGGACGTCTCGGTGGCGTGCACGCCGATGCGGACGACGTCGACCCCGTGGGCGATCGCCCGCCGGAGGTCCTCGGAGGTGCCCCAGCCGGGCAGCATGAAGACGCCCATCCGGCTGTTGCGCAGCGCCTCGCGGACGGTCGACAGCATCTCGTCGTCGCTCACCGCGGCCTGCCCGACCTGGAGCGAGGAGGCGCCCAGCCCGTTGCCGTGGCCGACCTCCACCACCGGGATCCGCGCGGCGTCGGCCGCCTCCGCGTACCGCCTCAGCGCGGTGACGCCGAGCCGGTGGCGGACGGCGTGCTGGCCGTCCCGCAGCGTCGGGTCGTGGATCAGCACCTGCTTCACGAGGCCACTCCCGTCCGGGCCGCCCGGTCGGGCCGGGTCGCGTACTGCTCGGCGACCATGACCGCGGCGGAGTTGATGATGTCGAGGTTCCCGGCGTACGGCGGCAGCACGTCGCTGTGCGCCGTCACCTCCACGGTGATCGTCACCAGGTCCCCGGCCGCCGTGCAGGCGATGACCCGGTAGCCGGGGGCGAACGAGCGCACCTGCTCGGCCACCCGGTCGACCACCGCGCGCACCGCGGCCGCGTCGGCGTCGGCGATGCGGGCGTGGACGGCCGTACGGAACGTCGCCGGGGGCACCGCGGGGCTGATGTTGAGGATCGCCTTGACGTCGCTCACGCCGGAGAACGTCGTGACGGCGTGACCGGTGGTCGCCACGTACTCGTCCAGGTTCATCCTGGTGGCGCGGCCCGCGACCTCGCTGGCCACGGTCGAGACGACCTCGAAGTACGTCACCGGGAAGCTCGCGGCGAGCGCGTGCACGACCGGGACGGACGCCTGGCCGCCGCAGCTGATCAGATTGACGTTCCGTCCGGTGGTCGACGCGCCGGTCACGGTGGGCGCCACCATCTGCCCGACCTTGCTGGGCGTCAGGTCGATCACCAGCGTCCCGAGCGGTTCGAGCAGCCGCCAGTGCTCCCGGTGGGACGCGGCGCTGGTGGCGTCGAAGACGACGTCGAACGGGCGCGGAGCGGCCAGGAGGGCCTCGATGCCGCCCGCGGTGGTGGCGTAGCCGAGGCTCTCGGCGTACCGCAGGCCCGCCGACTCCGGATTGCGTCCGGCCACCAGCAGGCACTCCAGCGCCGGGGACCGGTCGATCTTGCTCACCAGGTCCCGGCCGATCGCGCCGGTCCCGATGACGGCGACGGTCACCGGATCGGCGACCTGGGGGCGGGGGCTCCTCAGAGCCGCCGCGGCACTCAAGGCCTGCCCCCGTGGGCGCCGGGGCGGCGGTTTCGCTGATGGTGCACGAGGCGACGGCAGGTGATGCCGGTATGCCTCATCGCATCCGGTTCGCAGGTACCCATGAACGTTGCCCTCATCCTTCGATGTGCGGGGCTGCTCCGCGGCAGCCCTGACTGCAGACACTCAGGAGACTCGCCGGGACGTGGTCGATCCCGGACCGTGTGTCGACGTGGTTCGTTCACGCGGCCTCCGGCGCGGTCGACGGCAGGCACTGCCGGCGGACCACCGCGAGGCGAAGCGTGAGGAAGTCGATGCGTGGTCGCGCGTTTCGGGAAACGCGGACACTCAAGACCACGCGACCGCCGGTCGTCGCGCTGAATCGGTCGTGCACGAGCACGACCCAGGGGGTCTTGACGCGGTGTGTGAAAGCCCGGTGCCAGGCATGCCCTCCCATGCATGCCCGTCGGCCGCTGCCGATTCAGGCCCAGCGGCGGCGAACATATCAGAAGACGGCAGTTCACGGACCTGCCCGGCGGCAGGGAATTTGATCTTCTTTCGGGCACGTCCGGCCGGTCGGACCGATGCCGGCGATCTTTCTCTCGACGCTTTCGCGGACGCCGACTATTGTCGGTTTCCGCATGCTCCTGACCACGCGGGCCTCGTCGTTCGACGACGCCTTGATGGGGCGTCAATGACGGAGCGGCACCTTTCGGAGGGGAACCCATGGACTGTCGGCTCTACTGCCGCGCGCTGTCATGAGCGCATCGACAATGGAAGAGGCCGGCTCGCAACCGCTGCGCCTGGGCCGGGATTTCTCACGGCTCTGGTGGTCCGCCGCGGTCTCCTCGCTCGGGGACGGCGCCACGATCGCCGCCAGCCCCCTGCTGGCCGCCCGGCTGACCGACGACCCCCGCCTGATCGGCGCCGCCTCGGTCTGCTTCACCGCGCCGTTCGTGCTGTTCGGCATCCCGGCGGGCCTGTTGGCCGACCGCGTCGACATCCGGAAGATGATGGTGCGCGTCGACATCGTCCGGGCCGCCCTGCTCGCGACGCTCACCGCCGGGATCCTCGGCGGCTGGGGCGGACTGCCACTGCTCTACGGGTGCATGTTCCTGCTCGGCACCGGCGAGGTCCTCAGCCGCAACGCCGCCCAGGTGCTCGTCCCGTTCATCACCCCGAAGGCCGGGCTCTCCATCGCCAACGCCCGCATCATGGGCGCGCAGGAGGCGGGCACCGGCTTCATCGGCCCGCTCCTCGGCGCGCTGATCTTCGGAGTGGCGGTGGCCCTGCCCTTCGGCGTGGACGCGGCCACCTTCCTGTGCTCCGCCGTCCTGGTCAGCCGGATCCGTCACACCCGGCCGATCGAGCGCGGAGCGGACCGGGCCGGCGTGATGTCGGAGATGATGGCCGGCGCCAAGTGGCTGTTCTCGCACCAACTGCTGCGCAGCCTCGCCCTGGTGTCCTGCTTCATCAACCTCGCCGGCAACGCGATGCTCGCCGTGCTCGTGGTGTACAGCGGGAAGGACCTCCACCTGGGCGCGTTCGGGTACGGCGTCCTGCTCGCCTGCCAGGCCGTCGGCGCCGTCCTGGCCTCCCGGTTCGCCCCCGCCCTGACGGAACGCCTCGGCCGGGAGGGGGCGCTGGTCGCCACCGCCGTCCTGATCACCGTCAGCGAGACGGTGCTGGCCACCGTGCCCTCGGTGTACGCGGCCGGCGCGGCCCTCACGATCTTCGCCTGCGGGACGGTGACGTGGAACGTCGTCGTGGTCGTCCTGCGGCAGACCCTGGTGCCGCAACACCTGCTCGGGCGGGCGAACAGCGTGTACCGGCTGGTCTCCTGGGGCGGACTGCCGCTCGGCGCGGCAGCGGGCGGCATCCTCGCGGCCGAGATCGGCACCCGTGCGGTGTTCGGCGTCGGCGCCGCCGCCATGGCCTTCGTCGCGGTGGCACTCCTCGCGGGCGCCCGCCGCCACTGGATCACCCGCGCCGAACAGGCCGCGTCACCCGCCGAGACGAACTGAGCGCGCGGCCGCGCTCACCCGGTACCACCCACTAGCGGAACAGGACATGCGATGACGACCACGAGCCCTTCCAGCCCGCCCGGATCGCGGTTGAGCCACGCGTACGGGGAGCGGCTCGTGGCGCGGCACGCGTCGACGGGCGGCCACCAGGGGGGAAGCCACCCCACGGCCGCCGCCCGGGCGTCGGCCACCCTCACCCTGGCCTACCAGGACCGGTTCCTGAACGGCCCCGCCTTCCTCGGCGAGACCGAGCGCCGCACCGTCGTCGAGGACCTCCACACCGTCTACGGGCTGCTGCGCTCGCTGCCGGAGCGTCTGTTCGGCGGCAGCATCACCGAGTTGGCGGCGGCGGTCGGCCTCGACCCCCTGCAGTCGGCACTGATCACCCGCAGCGCCCGGACCGGGACGCTCCACCCGCTGGGGCGGGCCGACCTCTACCACGACGGCACGGGGTTCAAGCTCCTGGAGTTCAACCTCACCAGCGCGCTCGGCGGCTTCGAGAACGCCGACATCAACCGGGCGATGCTGGAGTACCCGCCGCTGGAGGAGTTCGTCCGGCAGCACGGGCTCCGCTACGAGGACACGCTGGGCCACATGGTGCGGACCATGCGGGCCGAGTGCGCCGCGAACATCCCCGCCGACCGGGCACCCGTCGTCGCCGTGGTGGACACGGTGGAGAACTTCGCCGTCGTGGGCCCCCGGCTGGGGGTGCTCGCCGCGAAGCTCGCCGACCACGGAGTCGAGGGAATCGCGTGCGACCTCAGCGAGTTCACCTACCCCGACGGCCGCCCGACGGTCTCCGGCCGGGCCGTCGACGTGGTGTTCCGCTACTTCCTGCCCGAGGACCTCACCGACCCCGCCTCGGCGGCCCAGCTGGAGCCGCTGCTGACCGCGGTCGAGCAGGGCAAGGCCGGCCTGTTCAGCCGGCTGGACGCCGAACTGTACGGCAACAAGGGCACCCTGGCGATGCTCTCCGACGAACAGCACCGCGACCTCTTCGACGCCGCCGAACTCGCCTGCCTCGACCGGCTGTTGCCGTGGACGCGCTACGTCCGCCCGCACGCCACCGACCCCGGCGGCAGCCGGGTCGACCTGGTCGCCCACGCCCTGGCCCACCGGCACGAGCTGATCCTCAAGCCGACACTGCTGCACGGCGGCCACGGCATCACCGCCGGCTGGGAGACGGATCCGGCGGAGTGGGAGAGCAGGGTCGCCTCGGCGATGAACGGCCCCTACGTGCTCCAGCGGCGGGTGCGCCCCGCCGCCGAGCCGTTCCCCGACGGCGCCGGCGGCGTGCGGGACCTCTTCCTCAACTGGGGCCTCTACCTGGGCGCCCGCACCGCCGCCGCCGACGGCTACGCCGGGGGCTTCGTCCGGGCCAGCGCCGACCCGGCGGTGGGCGTGGTCAGCATGGGCAGCGGCGCCCTGGTCGGCTGCGTCTTCCACGGCGGCGAATGACCGAGGCCTGAGCGGCGGGATCCCGGATTCCGTTCGTCGCGGATCGGGATACCAAGTGATTCCGCCGCGAACAACCCGCGACCAGCCATTCGCATTCCTGCCGACAGCGGGTTTCGCCACTTGTTCGGGTTCGATCGAGACGGGGCCCGGGCGGGTCGGGCTCCGATGGCCGGCCGGCTCGGTGATTCACCGCTCGACCCGGGTTCGGTCAGGACGAGCAGTGCGGCACGGAATGCGGCCGGAGCGGGAATGGGACGGCAGCCGATCGATTCGGCCTTCTCGGCCCATTTCCCACGGCCGCACTCGACGAGCCGCGCCGGACGACCGGGCACCGGTGCCAGGCCCTGTCCGGCCGACCGGACAAGCCCTAACCGGCGTCGTGAGGCGTATTCAGGAGGGTGGCGGCGAGCGCGCGGGCCTGGGCGCGGATCTCGGGGATGGCGGTGGATTCCAGGAGGGCGCCGCGGCGAGGCGGGCCGAGTGTCCAGAGGGGTGCCGGCGGGGCCCCGGCCGGGGGGTGCAGGCGACCGCAGGGGGAGGTGTGGAAGCCGACACCGGTCGGATCGGGGACGGCCAGGCCGGTGGCGAGGAGGTCGGCGACGAGCGGGTCGTCCAGACGGCGGACATCGGCCTGGGGGCCGGTGCAGTTGACGACGGCACCGACGCGCAGGGTGCGCCCGTCGCGAAGACGGACCAGGACGAAATCCTCGCTCGGCACGGCGTCGGCGACCTCGCCCGGGGTGACCAGGATCCGGCCCGCGCCGATTCCGTCGCGCAGGGCCCGGGCGCTGGCCGGCGGGACGCGGTGCCGGTGGACGTTCCACAGGCCGTGGTCGTGGCGCAGGAAACGGGCGCGGTCGGTGAGGGACAGCCGCTGCCAGAGTTCGGCGGTGACCGGACGCAGGCCGTCGATCCCCACCCGCCAGTCGCCGTACTCGCGACGGCAGGCCGAGACGTGGCTCAGCACGGTCCGGCGCACCTGCTGGAGGTCCGCGCCCGGCGCGAAGTGCGGCGCGGGCACGGCGGGCAGCGGTGACTCGGCGTGCGGCTGGGGCACCAGGCCGTGCCGGGAGATCGCCCGGACGGCGAGGCCCGCCCGGCTGAGGGTGAGCGCCACGTCGACCATGGTCAGCCCGGTGCCGACGAGCAGGACGTCGCCGTCGGGGGAGAGGCCGGCGAGGGCGCCCGGGGCCCACGGATCGGCCAGGTACCGGGGGGAACGGCGCAGAGTGGGAGGGACCCAGGCCTCCGTCGGAGGAAAGTTGCCCAGGGCGAGGACGACCGCCTCGGCCGGCAGCGGCCCGCCGGACTCCAGGGCGAGCGTCACACCGCGGTCGGTCCGGCGCACACCCACGACTCGCTCGTGGATCCGGTGCAGCCGCCCGGGGCCGGACCGGGCCGCCCGGGCCAGGACGTCGGCGAGGTACTCGCCGTACAGTGCCCGGGGGACGTAGTCACCGCCGGTGTGGGCGCCGGGGGAGCGCCGGGCCAGCCAGCGGACGAAGTGGTCCGGCCTGTCGGGGAAGGCGCTCATCCCGCAGGCGGGGACGTTCAGCAGATGGTGCGCGGCGCTCGTGGTGTAGGCCACCCCCCGGCCGGCGGCGGCCGCCGGATCGATCAGCCGCACCGCCAGGTCGAGCCGCAGCGCGGCGGCCCGGCGGAGCAGCTGTGCCGCGGTCAGGGTGCCGGCGGCTCCCGCGCCGACCACGGAGACACAGCGGAGGGCCTCAGGCATCGGTCAGGTCACCTCGGAAGGGGGAGAGCTCCTTGCCGCCGGCGATGCCGGCGGTGAGGGTGGCGCCGTCGGCCGGGTCGATCAGCAGGAACGAGCCGGTGCGGCGGTTGTCACTGTAGCCGTCGGGGGCCCGCGGACCGGCGGTGCGCGGCGCGGCGTGGCCGGTGTCGTCGACGGTCGGCCCCCGGGGGGCGGAGCGCTGTTCGAGCAGCGCGCGGGCGATCGAGGGCCGGCCGCGGCGTGGCGCGTGAGCGGGCTGCCGTGGCTCGTGGGGTGGCACTGGTTTCACCATGGAACCGGATACAAGGCTCATGGCACACCCTCGTGGAGGTGGCCTAGGGTCGCACCATGACGATTCCACCCGGGTTGCGGCGCTCGGTACTTCGGGCGCGGCGGGACACCGGCTTCCTGGCCGCCGGCGTTCCGCCGCACCTGATGCTGGCACCCGCGTGGGTCTGGGGCGTGGCCTTCACCGCCAAGACGGGCAACTGGCCGTTCACGCTTCCCACGTCGGTCGTCCTGATCATGCTCGGTGTCCCGGTGCTGACGGCCGTTCAACGGGCGCGCCACCGGGCACTCCTCGGGGTGGACATCCCCCGGCTGACGCCCACGCCGGAGCACTGGTCGTGGGCGTCAGCCGTCCGATGGCTCTTCTCGACGCGGACCTGGCACCAGGTCGGGTACCACCTCCTCCTGGGCCCGTTGCTGGCCGTGCCGGAGCTGCTGGTGCTCGCGGCGGCGATCGCGGGCCTGGCGGGCGCCACCGCCTTCGGTTGGGCGTGGGCGCTGCCGACGGGGGTCCGCGAGGACTGGTTCGGCTACGCGACGCAGCTGCCGTGTTACACGCTGGGCGGACTCGTCCTCCTGTACGCCGTGCCCTGGACGGCGGGTGCGGTGGCCCGGGTCGAGTCGCGTTTGGCGGCGGCCCTCCTCGGGCCCAGTCGGACCCAGCAGCTCCAGGAACAGGTCGACCACCTGGCCGAGAGCCGGACCGGCTTGATCGAAGCCGTCGATGCCGAGCGCCGTCGCATCGAGCGCGACCTGCACGACGGCACCCAGCAGCGGCTGGTCTCCCTCGCGGTCAACCTGGGCCTGGCCATGGCCGCGCGCCCCGACATGCCGGGCGAGACCCGCGCGATGATCGCGGAGGCGCACCTCGAAGCGAAGCAGGCGATCTCCGAACTCAACGACCTGGTCCGGGGATTGCATCCGGCCGTGCTCGAAGACCGCGGACTGGACGCGGCGTTGTCCGGGCTGGTCGCGCGGGTGCCCCTGCCGGTGCGCCTGCGGGTCGAGCTCGAGGCGCGGGTGGCGCCCGTCGTGGAGTCGGTCGCGTACTTCGTGATCTCCGAGGCACTGACCAATGTGACGAAGCACGCCGGTGCGACGCGTGCCGAAGTGGCCGTCAGGCGGGTCGGGAAGGTGTTGCGGGTGCACGTCACCGACGACGGACTGGGCGGGGCCGACGCCTCCGCCGGTACGGGGCTGAGCGGGCTGGCCAAGCGGGTCGGCTCCATCGACGGCACCTTCCGCGTCAGCAGCCCCGTGGGGGGACCGACCATCGTGGCGGCGGAGTTGCCGTGCGGGCGGTGATCGCCGAGGACTCGGTGCTGTTGCGGGTCGGCCTGGTCAAGGTGCTGGAGACGGGCGGGTTCCGGGTCGTCGCGGAAGTCGGCGACGGAGAGGCGCTGTTGGCGGCGGTGGAGGAGCACCGGCCCGAACTCGCCCTGGTCGACGTCCGGATGCCGCCGGGCTTCGCCGACGAGGGGGTGCGCGCGGCGATGGAGATCCGCCGGCGGTGGCCGCGGACGGCGGTGGTGCTGCTGTCGCAGTACGTGGAGGAGCGGTACGCGGCCGACCTGCTGTCCGCCAACACCAGCGGCGTCGGCTACCTGCTCAAGCAGCGAGTCGCCGATGTCGCGGAGTTCGTGGAGGCGGTGCGGCGGGTGACGGCCGGGGGTACGGCGTTGGATCCGCAGGTCGTCGCCCAGCTGTTGCTTCGGCGTGACGGCGACCCACTGAAGCGGCTGACCCCGCGTGAACGGGACGTCCTGGGCGTCATGGCCGAGGGGCGCTCCAACGCGGGCATCGCGCAGGCGCTGGGGGTCAGCGAGAGCGCGGTGGCCAAGCACATCAACAACATCTTCGCCAAGCTCGACCTGCCTGTGGTCGACGCGGACCACCGCCGCGTCCTCGCCGTGCTGCGGTTCCTGGGAGCGTCCCGGGCCTGACCGGCGGTCGTGGACCAGCCGCAGCCGAGCGCCGGCCGCTGGGTCGGACCGGACGGCTCGGTGGTCGTGGAGGCCGCGCTCGCCCAGGCATTCGGCGTCGGCGTCGGCGTCGGCGACCGGATCACCGTCTCCGAGCAGGAGTTCACCGTCTCCGGAACCGCGGTGAGCGCCGCCATCGCCCCGTTCCCGGCGGCCCCGCCGGGCGGTACTCGCCGCGGCGAGCGTCGCCATCACGGTCGGCGGCATCGTCGCGGTGCTGATGGCCCGTCAGCGCGTCGCCTCCCAGCAGTTCTCCGGGCCCGACGCGCTGGCCAACCCGCTGTCCGAACGACTCGGCCAGACCATGCTGGTGATCACGGTCATGATCGGTGTGCTGGCCTCGATCAACGCGGTCTTCATCGTCTGGGCGACGGTCCTCGACGCGCGCCGCTCCTCGGCGGTGGCCCGCGCACTCGGCGCCGACGCGGGCCAGGTGAGCGCCAGTCTGGTCTACGCGCAGGCGATCCCGGTGACGGTCGGCGCCTTGCTGGGCATCCCCGGCGGCATGGCGCTCTTCACCGGTGTGGGCAAGGGCGGGCCGGCGCACCTGCCGAGCCCGGTCGTCCTGCCGGCCGTGGTCGTCGGGACGATCGCGCTGATCTCGCTGCTGACCTCGTTCCCGGCCCGTGCCGGGGCCCGCCGTCCGGTGGCCGAGGTCCTCCAGGCGGAGGCCGCCTGACCGAACCCACCCGCCGGGACGGGCCTGCCCGGTCGGTCGAGCTCGCCGACCGCCCACCGCGGCACTGCTCCGGGCCCGACCTGCGGCTCATTCGGGTGTGACGTCAGTGGGCCGTCGTTTGTATTGACATGCACGCGCAACGTGCGCTTAACCTGTCGGGCACTACCCGCTAGTAGTGTCAACCTACAAGCGGGCGGCGAATCGCGCGAGAGTGCCTCTGGCAATGCGGCAGGGGCGCTTCGCGATGCGCTGCACCGAGAGTCGCTCGTGCCCCCCACTGCGCCGTCAGACTCACACTCGGAGATCCCATGAGGTCCGCCGCACAGTCGACCACCGCACCGACCGCACTGCTGACCGAACTCGTCATCGGCCTCACGCCCTTCCACCAGCCGGATGCGGGGCTCGCCGAGGCCGTGTCCCGCGCGGGCGCGCTGGGCGTGCTGGACCTCGGGGCGGGGGACCGCCGGGCCCGCGAGGAACTCGCCACCCTCCGCGGGCGGTTCACCGGCCGCTTCGGCGTCAGGGTCGGTCCCGGCTGTCGGCTCGACCCCGCCGAACTGCGCTCGCGTGGCGGTGCGGGGCCGGACACCGTGGTGCTGGCCGAGGGCGCCCCCCGTTGGGACGCGGCCGAACTGGCCGGTGCGTACCGCCTGTTGGTCGAGGTCACCGATCTCGCGCAGGCCCTCGCGGCGGTCCGCGCCGGGGCGCACGGGCTGATCGCGCGCGGCAGCGAGAGCGGCGGCCCGGTCGGCGAGTTGAGCACCTTCGTGCTGCTCCAGCAACTGCTGGCCGCACCCGAGATCGGGGTGCCGGTCTGGGCCGGCGGTGGCATCGGCCTGCGCACCGCCGCGGCGGCGGTGGCCGGAGGGGCGGCCGGAGTGGTGCTGGACAGCCAGCTCGCGCTGCTCGCCGAGTCGGCGGTTCCGCAGGAGATCGCGGCGGCCGTGCGCCGCATGGACGGGTCCGAGACGGCGGTGGCCGACGGGTGCCGGGTGCTGCGGTCCTCCTCCGGCGGCTCGCCGGGCCCGCAACTGATGGTCGGTCAGGACGGCTTTCTGGCCGCGAGATTCGCCGAGCGCTGGAGAACGGCCGGGGCGGTGGTCCGCGCGGTCCGGGACGCCGTGCTGGACGCACTGCGGGCTGCGGCCGTGCCGGGTGCGGCGGCGGCGCTGCTCGGGCCCGGCGCGCCGATGAGCCGGGCGCTGGGGACCGGACTGCCCGTGGTCCAGGGCCCGATGACCAGGGTCAGCGACCAGGCGGGGTTCGCGGCCGCGGTGGCCGAGGCGGGTGGCCTGCCGGTGGTGGCCCTCGCTCTGGCCGGCCCGGAGCAGACCCGCGACCTGCTGCGGACGACCGCCGCTGCCCTCGACGGACAACCGTGGGGCGTGGGGGTGTTGGGCTTCGCGCCGGAGGAGGTGCGGAGCGCCCAGCTCGCCGAGGTACTGGCGGCGCGGCCCACCCACGCGGTGATCGCGGGCGGGCGCCCGTCGCAAGCCCGGGTGCTGGAGGAGGCGGGTGTCCGGACCTTCCTGCACGTGCCCTCCCCGGGTCTGCTGAAACAGTTCCTGGAGGACGGGGCCCGCCGGTTCGTCTTCGAGGGCTCGGAGTGCGGCGGACACGTCGGGCCCCGGCACAGCTTCCCGCTGTGGGAGGCGCAGTTGGCGGTGGTGGAGGACTTCCTGGCCGCCGCGCGGGACAGCCCGCAGGTGGAGCTGCTGTTCGCGGGCGGCGTGCACGACGAGCGCTCGGCGGCCATGGTCGCGGCGCTGACCGCACCGCTGGCCGGCCGGGGCGTGGCGGCGGGACTGCTGATGGGTACGGCGTACCTGTTCACCGAGGAGGCGGTGGCCCACGGAGCCGTCCAGCCGCAGTTCCAGCGGCAGGTGCTGGCGGCGCGCGGGACGGAGCTGCTGCAGACGGCTCCCGGGCACGCCACCCGCTGTGTCGCGAGCCCGTTCACGGCCGAGTTCGAGCGGACCCGGGAGCGGCTGCGGGCCGAGGGCGCGCCCGAGCGCGAGGTCTGGGAGCGGCTGGAGCGGCTGAACGTCGGCCGGCTGCGGATCGCCAGCAAGGGCCTCGACCGGGTGGCCGGGGAACTCGCCGGGGTGGACGAGCAGGAGCAGCTGGCCCGGGGCATGTTCATGGCCGGGCAGGTGGCCGTCCTGCGCTCGGCCACCACGACGCTCGCCGAGCTGCACGCCGCGGTCGGCACCGGCGCGGCCGGGTTCCTGGCCGCGCGGGCCACCGACCTGGTGGAGCGGCTGGGCCTGGCACCGGAGGCCGCGGCGGAGCCCGAGCCGGCTCCGCTCGACATCGCCGTGATCGGCATGGCCGGCATGTTCCCGGGCGCCCCCGACCTGCCCGCCTTCTGGGCGAACGTGGTCGGCGGGGTGGACGCGGTGACGGAGGTGCCGGCCGAGCGCTGGGACCCGGCGCTCTACCACTCGGCCGACGGCGGCCCCGGCAGCACGCCCTCCAAGTGGGGCGGCTTCCTGCCGCGGATCCCGTTCGACCCGCTGGCCTACGGCATCCCGCCGGCCGCGCTCGGCAGCATCGAGCCGGTGCAGCTGCTCGCGCTGGAGGCGGCGCGGCGGGCGCTGCTGGACGCCGGGTACGACGGCGGGGGAGCGGAGGGCGGCCGGGCCTTCGACCGCTCCCGCACCAGCGTGGTGTTCGGCGCGGAGGCGGGCAGCGACCTGTCGAACGCGGGGGTGCTGGGCGCGGTGCTCCCGGCCTACCTGGGCGAGGTGCCGGAGGCGATCGCCGAGCAGTTGCCGAAGCTCACCGAGGACTCCTTCCCCGGCATGCTCTCCAACGTCATCTCCGGCCGGATCGCCAACCGCCTGGACCTGGGCGGCGCCAACTTCACGGTGGACGCCGCCTGCGCCTCCTCGCTGGCGGCGCTGGACGTGGCCTGCAAGGAACTGGCCTCCGGGACGAGCGACCTGGCCCTGTGCGGCGGCGCCGACCTGCACAACGGGATCAACGACTTCCTGCTCTTCGCCTCGGTGCACGCGCTCTCGCCGACCGGCCGCTCCCGCCCGTTCGACGCGTCGGCGGACGGCATCGTGCTGGGCGAAGGGGTCGGCTGCCTGGTGCTGAAGCGGCTGGCGGACGCGGAGCGGGACGGCGACCGGGTGTACGCGGTGGTCCAGGGGGTCGGCAGCGCGAGCGACGGCCGGTCGCTCGGCCTGACGGCGCCCCGCCCCGAAGGGCAGCGGCTGGCGCTGGAGCGCGCGTACCGCAGCGCCGGCACCGGCCCGGCCCGGGTCGGACTGGTCGAGGCGCACGGCACCGGCACGGTGGTCGGCGACCGTACCGAACTCGCCGTACTGAGCGAGGTGTTCGCCGAGGACGGCGCCGCGCCCGGGAGTTGCGCGCTGGGGTCGGTCAAGTCGCAGATCGGGCACACCAAGTGCGCGGCCGGGCTGGCCGGTCTGATCAAGGCCTCGCTGGCGCTGCACACCGGGATCAAGCCCCCCACCCTGCACCTGGAGCGGCCGAACGCGGCCTGGGAGGCCGGCGGCAGCCCGTTCGTGTTCCACGCCGAGGCCCGCCCGTGGGCCGCCGTACCGGCCGAACGGGTGGCGGGCGTCAGCGCGTTCGGCTTCGGCGGCACCAACTTCCACGCGGTGCTGCGCGGTTACGACGGACCGACGCCGGTGCACGGGCTCCAGGAGTGGCCGGCCGAACTGTTCACCTTCCGGGGCACCGACCGGGAGCGGGCGCTGCGCGAGGTCGCGGAGCTCCTGCGGTCGGTGGTGGCGGACGGCTCGCCCTGGCGGCTGCGCGACCTCGCGCTGGCCGCCTCCCGGAGGGCGGAGTCCGGGCGCGGCCCGGTCCAGGTCGCCGTGGTGGCCTCGGACGTCGCCGAACTGGTCCGGCTGCTGCGGGCCGCCGAGGCCGGAGCGCCCGCCGACGGGCTGTTCCTGGCAGAGGCGGCGGGCGAGCAGCCGGGCGAGGTGGCCTTCCTCTTCCCCGGGCAGGGCAGCCAGCGCCCGGGGATGTTCGCCGAGCTGTTCGCGGCCTTCCCCGGGGTGCAGCGCCACCTGCGGCTCGGCGCGGGCCACGCGGACGTGCTGTACCCGCCGCTGGCCTTCACCCCCGAGGCGCGGGAGGCCCAGCGCACCGCCGTGACGGACACCAGGGTGGCCCAGCCCGTGCTGGGCATGGCGGGCCTGGCGGCGTTCGAGCTGCTGGCTCTGGCCGGGGTGAGCCCGCAGCTCGCGGGCGGCCACAGCTACGGCGAGCTGGTCGCGCTCTGCGCGGCGGGCGCGCTGGCCGCCGAGGAGCTGCCCTCGCTCGGCGCCGACCGGGCGCGGGCCATCCTCGGTGCGGTCGGCGCGGTCGGCGCGGTCGGTGCGGTCGGCGCGGGCGGTGACCCGGGCTCGATGGCCGCAGTGGCGGCCGGGGCCGAGCAGGTCGAGCGGGTGCTGGCGGCCGGCGGCCTCGCGGGCCGAGTGGTGGCGGCCAACCACAACGCGCCCCGGCAGACGGTGGTGTCCGGTGCGACGGCGGAGCTGGCCACCGCGATCGGGCTGCTGCGCGAAGCCGGGTACGGCGTGAAGCGGCTGCCGGTCGCCTGCGCCTTTCACAGCCCGCTGGTGGCGGGCGCGGGCGAGCGCTTCGCCGAGACGCTGGCGGCCCGGACGGTACGGGCGCCGGAGTTCCCGGTCTTCGCGAACCGGACGGCGGCCGCCTACCCGGCCGACCCGGCCGGAGTGCGGGCCGAGCTGGCGGCGCAGATCGGCGCACCGGTGCGCTTCGTGGCGCAGGTCGAGGCGATGTACGAGGCGGGCGCCCGGGTGTTCGTCGAGGCCGGCCCGGGGTCGGTGCTGACCCGGCTGGTGTCGGCGGTGCTCGGCGACCGGCCGCACCGGGCGGTGCCGCTCGAAGACCGCCGGCGCGGTCTGCCCGGCTTCCTCGACGCGCTCGCCGCGCTCGCCGTCGCGGGCGTTCCGGTACGGACCGACCGGCTGTTCCGCGGCCGGGACGCGGTGGACGCCGGCCGGGCGCGCACGCCGCGCCGGCCCGGCTGGACGGTGGACGGGCAGCTGGTACGCACCGCTGCCGGAGAACTGCTGCCCGGTGCGCTCGCACCGGCCCGACCCGTACCGGAGGCGCTGATGACAGCCCAGGCACCGAACCCGAACGGCGACGCACTGGTCTCGGAGTTCCTCCGCAGCAGCCGAGAGCTGATCGCGGCCCAGCGCGACGTGCTGATGACCTACCTCGGTGGCACCGGTCAGGCGCCGGCCCCGCTGTCCCCGGCCGCCCCGCTGTCCCCGGCCGCCGCGCAGCTGCCGGTGCCGACGGCGGTACCGGTGCCCGAGCTGCCCGCCGCCGCCCGGCCGGAGCCGGTGGCCGTGGAGCCGGTGGCGGCCGTGGCGGCCGCGGCCGCGCCGGTCGGCGAGGAGGACGTGCTGCGCGCGGTGGTCGAGGTGATCAGCGAACGCACCGGCTACCCGGCCGACATGATCGAGCCTGACCTGGACCTCGAAGCCGACCTCAGCGTCGACTCCATCAAGCGCACCGAGATCATCGGCCAACTCGCCCGCCGCCTCGGCGACGCGCAGGGGCTCGGCGCCCTCGGAGGGCTCGCCGACGAGCAGGTGGAGGAACTCTCCCGCGCCCGCACCGCCGCCGACATCACCGCCTGGCTCACCACCCGGCTCGGCGCGCCCGCCGCCGAGCCGGTCACCGCACCGGGCGGTGCCGCCGCCGAGGCCGTCACCCCTGAGGCCCGCGTCCCCGACGCCCGCACCCCCGGGACCGAGCCGCCCGTCGCGGGCCACGAGCCGGTCCGGCTGGCCTTCGAAGCCGTACCGCTCGCCGAACCGGCCCGCACCCCCGAGGCACTGGCGGGCAAGCGCTTCGCCCTGCTGGGGGAGGACGGCCACGGCGTCGGACCGGCCCTCGCCGCCCGGCTGACCGCCGCCGGCGCGCAGTTGCTCGCCGTACCCGCCGGACACGAACTCTCGTCGGCGGACGGCCCGTTGGACGGCGTCCTGCTGCTGGACCCGCTCGCGGAGCACGGAGCACCGGTACTGCCCGGCGGTGTGCCCGCACTGCGGGCCGCGCTGGCGCTCGCCCCCAGATGGCTGGTCGCCGCCCGGCCGGCCACGCGGCCGGACTCCGGCCGGGCGGACGGGCTGCGCGGGCTGTTCCGCACGCTGGCCCGGGAGTACCCGGACAGCTCGGTTCGGCTGGTCGAACTCGATCCGGCGGACCCGGCGCGGGCCGCCGACCTGCTGCTCGTCGACCTGCTCGCCGACGATCGCGAGCCGGTGGTGCTGCACGGCCCGGCCGGACGCCAGGGCCTCGCGCTGGTGGAGCGCGGCCTCGGGCTGCTCGGCAGCACGGGGGCCGGGCCCGCCGGCGACGGCGTGGCGGAGGCCGCCGCGCTGGGACTGGACCAGGAGGCCGTGGTGCTGCTGGTCGGCGGGGCGCGCGGGATCACCGCGCGGTTCGCGGCCACGCTCGCCTCGGCCGGCCGCTGCCGGCTGGAGCTGCTGGGCCGCACCGCGCCGCCCGAGGGCCCGGAGGACCCGGCGACGGCCGCCGCCCGCGACCGGTCCGCACTGCGGGCCGCGCTCGCCCGCCACGGCGTACCGCTGCCCGAGGTCGACGCCGCCGCCTCCCGGCTGCTGGCCGGGCGCGAGGTCGCGGCGACCCTCGACGAACTGTCCGCGCTCGGCTCGCGGGCCCGCTACCGCGCGGTGGACGCGGCCGACCCGGCGGCCCTGCGCCAGGCGGTCAAGGAGGTGTACGCCGAGTACGGCCGGCTGGACGGCGTGGTCTACGCGGCGGGCGTGATCGAGGACAAGCTGCTCGCCGAGAAGGATCCGGAGTCCTTCCGGCGGGTGTTCGCCACCAAGGCGGACGGCGCCCGGGCGCTGCTGGACGCGCTCGCCGAACTGCCCGCCGGGCCGGGGTTCACGGTGCTCTTCGGCAGCATCGCGGCCGCGCTGGGCAACCGGGGCCAGGCCGACTACGCGGCGGCCAATGACGCGCTGGAGGAGCTGGCCGCCCGCTGGTCGGACCGCACCGGACGCCGGGCGCTGACGGTGCACTGGGGCCCCTGGGCACCGGCCGGCGCACACGGCGGCATGGTGTCCGAGGAGCTGGCCCGGGACTACGCCCGGCGCGGTGTCAAGCTGATCGACCCGGACGCCGGCACGCTGGCGCTGCTGCGCGAACTCGCCTGGGGCGAGCGGTCGGTGCGGGCCGTGGTCTACACCGCCTCGGGCTGGTGAGCGTCCCGATGCGGCGGGCAGCCACCCCGGTGGCCGTGGTGGGCATGGCGGTGCTGCTGCCGGGAGCCCCCGACCTGGCGGCCTACTGGCGGAACCTGGTCGACGGGGTCGACGCGGTCACCGACGTCCCGGCCGGGCGCTGGGACGCGGACTACTACGACCCGGGCGGCGCCACCGGGCCGGCCGCGCCGGACCGGCTCTACTGCCGGCGCGGCGGCTTCGTGGACGGGCTGGCCGAGGTGCAGCCGACCCGGTTCGGCCTGATGCCGAGCTCGGTCGCGGCCACCGAGCCCGACCAGCTGATCGCGCTCCAGGTGGCCGCCGCCGCCATCGCCGACGCGGGCGGCCCGGAGCGGCTGCCGGACCGCGACCGGATCGGGGTGGTGCTCGGCCGGGGCGGGTACCTGACGCCGGGCCTGGTCCGGCTCGACCAGCGGGTGCGCAGCGCGCACCAGGTGGTCCGCACGCTCGCCGAGCTGCTGCCGGATCTGACGGAAAGTCAACTGGAGAAGGTCCGGACCGCGTTCACCGACCGGCTCGGCCCGGATCGGCCCGAGTCGGCGATCGGCCTGGTGCCCAACCTGGCCGCCTCCCGGCTGGCCAACCGGCTCGACCTGCGCGGCCCCGCCTACACGGTGGACGCCGCCTGCGCGTCCTCGCTGGTCGCCGTCGACCAGGCGGTCGGCGAACTGGCCACCGGGCGCTGCGACCTGGTGCTGGCGGGCGGGGTGCACCACTGCCACGACGTCACGCTGTGGAGCGTGTTCGCGCAGCTGCGGGCGCTCTCGCCGAGCCAGCGGATCCGCCCGTTCCACCGGGGCGCCGACGGCCTGCTGGTCGGCGAGGGCACCGGCGTGGTGGCGCTCAAGCGGCTCGCCGACGCCGAACGGGACGGTGACCGGGTGTACGCGGTGATCCGGGGCACCGGAGTGGCGAGCGACGGCCGGACGGCGGGCCTGGCCAGCCCCGACCCGGGTGGCCAGGCCCGCGCCGTCCGGGCGGCCTGGCGGGCGGCCGGGCTCGACCCGGCGGCGCCCGGCGCGCTCGGCCTGCTGGAGGCCCACGGCACCGCCACCCCGGCCGGTGACGCCGCCGAACTCGCCACCCTGGCCGAGGTGTTCGGACCTGCGGGCAGAGCGGAGCGGGCCGTGCTCGGCTCGGTGAAGTCCATGATCGGCCACACCATGCCGGCCGCCGGCGTGGCCGGCCTGGTCAAGGCGGCGCTGGCCGTGCACCACGGCGTGCTGCTGCCCACCCTGCACTGCGAGGACCCGCACCCGGCGCTGGCCGGCACCCGGTTCCGCACCATCGCCGCCGCGCAGCCCTGGGAGACCGGCCCCACCGGGCCGCCACGCCGGGCCGGGGTGAACGCCTTCGGCTTCGGCGGCATCAACGCCCACGTGGTGCTGGAGCAGGCCCCGGGCCCCACCCGGGCCGTCCGCCGCGCCGCCCTGTCCGTCGCCGAACCCGAGCGCGTGCTGCGACTGGCCGCCGACGGGCCCCAACGGCTCGCCGATCAGCTGGCGGCCGACGACTCGGCGCTGCTGGCCGCCGCGGCGGCGGAGCCGGGGGTCGGCGCGCCGAGCTGCCGGCTGGCGATCGCCGACCCGACGCCGAAGCGGCTGGGGCTGGCCCGCCGGGCGGTGGCCCGGGGGCGGGCCTGGCGCGGGCGCGGCGACGTGTGGTTCACGCCGGAGCCGCTGCTGGCGTCCGGCGGCCGGATCGCATTCCTCTTCCCCGGCCTGGAGGGCGAGTTCACCCCCCGGGTGGACGATGTCGCCGACCACTTCGGCCTGCCCCGCCCGCTCCCGGCGGACGCCGCTCCGGTCGGCGACGTCGCGCGGCACGGCGTCGGCGTGGTCACCGTCGGGCGGCTGCTCGACACCGCGCTGCGCCGGATCGGCGTCCGGCCGGACGCCGTGGCCGGGCACAGTGTCGGCGAGTGGACCGCCATGATCGCGGGCGGCCTGTACTCCGGCGCCTCGGTGGACACCTTCCTGACGGCCTTCGACCCGGATTCGCTGCGCGTCCCCGGGCTGGCCTTCGCCGCGCTCGGTGCCCCCGCCGACCGGGTGCTCGACGCGCTGGCGACGGTCGACGGCATGTCCGAGGTGGTCCTCTCGCACGACAACGCGCCGCAGCAGTCGATCGTCTGCGGTCCCCAGCAGCCGGTCACCGAGCTGGTGCACTGGTTCCGCGCACGCGGCGTCCTCGGCCAGGTACTGCCGTTCCGGTCCGGCTTCCACACCCCGATGCTGGCCCCCTACCTCGACCCGATCCGGCAGTCCGCCGACCGGTTCGAGCTGCACCGGCCCACCGTGCCGGTCTGGTCCGGGACGACCTCCTCGCCCTTCCCGCCGACCGAGGCGGCCGTCCGCGCGCTGTTCCTGCGCCACCTGCTGGAGCCGGTACGGTTCCGGCCGCTGATCGAGGCGATGTACGCGGCCGGGTTCCGGGCGTTCGTCCAGGCGGGGACCGGGCAGCTGGCCTCGCTGGTGGGGGACACCCTCGGCGAGCGGGCGCACCTGGCGGTCGCGGCCAACTCCCCGAACCGCGACGGGCTGGCGCAGCTGCGCCGGGTGGCGGCCGCGCTCTGGGTGGACGGCGCCGAACCGGACGCGGCCGCCCTGCGGCCCGCCGCCGTCCGAGCCGCCGCCGTCCGGGCCGCTTTGCCGCAGCGGCCCCACCCGGCGGTACCGCTGGACCTCGGCGGCGCGCTCGTCTCGCTGGACCCGGTCGTACTCGGTGCGCTCCGCGCCGACCTGGCGTCCGCCCGTTCGACCGGGCCCGACCTCGCTTCGCTCGCCGACCGCTCGCCGGTCGCCGCCGAACTGGACGCACTGCTGCGCGAGACCGGACGGGCGGCAGCCGAACTGATCGGTGCGGGGCGGCAGTCGGTCGTGCCGGTCGCACCCGCCGCGCCCGCCGCGCCGGTCGCACCCGCCGCGCCCATCGTGCCCGTCGCACCCGCCGCGCCCGCCGCGTCCCGCCGGGAACTCGTCAGCAGACTCCGCGTCTCGCTCGACACCATGCCCTACCTGCTCGACCACTGCTTCTTCCGCCAGCGCCCCGGCTGGCCCGACCCGCTGGACCGCTGGCCCGTCGTGCCGGCCACCACCATCGTGCAGCACCTGGCGGACGCCGCCGAGCGGGCGGTCCCCGGCCGACTGGCCACCGGGGTGAGCGAGTTGCGCTTCGGGCAGTGGGTGCCGGCCGGGACCCCGCTGGACGTCGACATCACCCTGGAGCACACCGGCCCCGGCCTCCTCGCCGCCTCCTTCGGCGGATTCGCGCGCGGAGTGGTAGAGCTGACGGACCGTCACACACCGCCGCCCGCCCCCTGGCCGGTCGACCCCTCGGCCGAGCGGGCGCCGGAGCTGACCGCCGCCGGGCTGTACGACCAGCGGTGGATGTTCCACGGCCCCGCGTTCCAGGGCCTCACCGAGCTGACCGCCCTCGGGCAGTCGCACGTACGCGGCGTGATCACCGCGCCGGCCGCGCCCGGCGCGCTGCTGGACAACGTCGGCCAGCTGCTCGGCTACTGGATCATGGCGACCCACACCGAGCGGACGGTGGTCTTCCCGGTCGGCATCGGGCAGTTGCGCTTCTACGGGCCGCCGCCGCGACCGGGCACCGAGCTGGAGTGCCACATCCGGATCACCGGCCTCACCGACACGGTTCTCGAAGCCGACGCGCAGCTGCTGTCCGGCGGCGCCGTCTGGGCGGAGGCGCACGGCTGGCAGGACCGCCGCTTCGACAGCCACCCCGAGACCAGGCCCGTCGACCGGTTCGTCGAGCGCAACACCCTCTCCACCCCGCAGCCCGGCGGCTGGGTGCTGCTGCACGAGCGCTGGCCCGACCTCGCCTCCCGCGACCTGATCATGCGCAACCACCTCGGCACCGCCGAGCGGGCCCGGTACGAGCGGCAGCCGCCGCGCGGCCGCCGGGCCTGGCTGCTCGGCCGGATCGCGGTCAAGGACGCGGTGCGGCGCCTGCTCTGGCAGCAGGGCGATGCCACGGTCTTCCCGGCCGAGATCGAGGTGCTCAACGAGGACTCCGGCCGCCCCCGGGTGGCCGGACTGCACGGCCGGACGCTACCGGAGCTGGAGGTCTCGCTCGCCCACCGGGCCGAGGCGGCCGTCGCACTGGTCCGGCCGCGCCGTCCCGGCGGTGGGCCGGGGGCGGGCATCGACCTGGAGGAGGTCGTGGAGCGCCCGGCGGAGACCCTGCGGGTCGCCCTCGGTCCGGCGGAGCTGGCACTCCTGGCGGAGTGCCGACGGGTCCACGGCGGTTCCGAGGGGCTCTGGTTCAGCCGGTTCTGGGCGGCCAAGGAGGCGGCGGCCAAGAGCGAGGGCACCGGCCTGCGGGGCCGGCCGCGCGACTTCGCCGTGGTCGCGGCCGAACCGTCCGCGCTGACGGTGGTGGCCGCCGGGCCGGCCGGACCGCGCACCCACCGGCTGCGGTGCACCGGCGTCGGCAGCCCGCCCGGCCTGCCGGAGCGCAGCTACGTCGTCGCCTGGACCCGAGCCGACGACGGCCCCGGCAGCGGCCACATCGACAGCGACCACATCGAAAGCGACGAGAGGACACCAGTCAAGTGACCGCCAGCGAGCAGACCGTGGACCTGCAACCGCCCACCGAGCAGGAGGTCCTCACCGAGATCACCGCCATGCTGGCCACCGTGCTGGAGGAGTACGGCCTCGACGACACCGAGGTCACCATGGAGTCCCGGTTCACCGAGGACCTGGAACTGGAGAGCATCGACCTGGTCACGCTGGCCGGGCAGCTCCAGGAGCGCTGGGGCGACCGGATCAACTTCGCCGAGTTCCTCGCGGGCATGGAACTCGACGAGATCATCGGCCTGACGGTCGGCCGACTGGTCCGCCACGTGGTGGACCGCCTGCAGACCGCCGGGCGGAGCTGAGATGGTCTTCCTGGACCTCGACGGGCTCCGCTGCCACGTGCAGCGGCTCGGCCCGCAGGACGGCCGCCCGCCCGCCGCGACCGTCGTCCTGCTGCACGGGCTGCTCACCGACAGCCTCGCCAGCTACTACTTCACCCTCGCCCCCGCGCTGGCCGCCGCCGGGCTGGACGTGCTGATGTACGACCACCGCGGCCACGGCCGCACCGCCCGGCCGCCGTCCGGCTACCGCCTGGAGCACTTCGTCGACGACCTGGAGGCGCTGCTGGACCGGCTGGACGTGACCGGCCCGGTCCGACTGGTCGGCAACTCCTTCGGCGGCACAGTGGCGTTCGGCCTCGCCACCCGGCGCCCGGCGCAGGTCGCGGGCATCCTGGCGATCGAGTCCGAACCGGCCTCCCGCGCCTGGTCGGTGAAGCTGGACGGCATCCTGCGGAAGGCCGAACACCACCTGGTGGAGGAGGAGGCGCTGGCCTGGGTCGCCCGGCACCGGGGCTCGCACACGGCCAGGCTGGCCCGCTCGGCCGGCGCCCTGCTGGCCGACACCTCGCTGGCCCGGGACATCCCCGCCAGCCTGCTGCCCACCGAGGCCGAGCTGCGCGCGATCCGCTGCCCGGTGCTGGCCGTCTACGGGACGGAGTCCGACCTCGCACCCCAGGCCGCCTGGCTGGACGGGCTGCTGGCGGACTGCCGGAGCACCTTCGTCCCCGGCCAGGAGCACTCCGTCCTGGTCGAGGCCCCCGAGGCCGTCCGCGAGCTCACGCTGTCCTGGCTGCGCGAGCACGGCGCCCGGCTGCGCGAGGGCGTTCCACAGCGCGAGGCCGAGTGGAGCGTCCGGTGACCGGGTACCTGTTCGTCGTCCCGCCCCTGGTCGGCCACATCAACCCGGCCGTGGGCGTCGCCGCCGAACTGGCCGCGCGCGGACACCCGACCGCCTGGGCCGGCCTGCCCGAGGTGCTCGGCCCGCTCGCGGGGCCGGAGGCGTTGGTCTTCCCGTGCGGCGTACCCGAGTTCGGCCCCGGCGGCACGGCGCAGCGGCCGCCGGAGCTGCGCGGCCCGGCGGCACTGAAGTTCCTCTGGGAGGACTTCCTGGTCCCGCTCGCCGAGGCGATGGCCCCCGGCGTGGCGGCGGCGGTGCGGCAGTTCCGGCCGGACGTGCTGGTGGTGGACCAGCAGGCGGTGGCCGGTGCGCTGGTGGCCGAGCGGCTCGGCCTGCCGTGGGCCACCAGTGCGACCACTTCGGCGGAGTTCACCGGAGCGCTGGACGGCATGCCGCTGGTGGACGCCTGGATCTCCGGCCTGCTGGCCGGCCTACGGGGGCGGATCGGCGACCCGGAGCGCACCGGCGACCCTCGCTTCTCCCCGCACCTGACCCTCGCTTTCACCACCCCCGAGCTGACCGGGTCGCCCGCCGTCGCGGCCGGACCGATCCGCTGCGTCGGCCCGGCCCTGGCGGCCCGCCGCACGGGGCCGGCCTTCCCGTGGCAGTGGCTGGACCCGGACCGCGAGACGGTGCTGGTCACCCTCGGCACCGCCAACACCGACATCGGAAGGGCATTCCTGACGGCCTGTCAGGAGGCGCTGCGCGCCCGCGCCGGGCGGCTGCAGGCCGTGATCGTCGACCCCGGCGCGGTCCTGGGCGCCCCGGCGCCGGACCGGGACGTCCTGGTCCTGCCCTCGGTGCCGCAGCTGGAACTGCTGGAGCGCGCCGCCGCCGTGGTCTGCCACGCCGGGCACAACACGGTCTGTGAGGCCCTCTGGCACGGCGTCCCGCTGGTGGTCGCCCCGATCCGCGACGACCAGCCGGTGGTGGCCGGGCAGGTGGTGGCGGCCGGGGCGGGAGTCCGGGTGCGGTTCGGCCGCACCAGCGCGGCCCGGCTCGGCCAGGCCGTGGACGCCGTCCTCGACGACCCGGCCCATCGGGCCGCAGCACGCCGGGTCGGCGCCTCCTTCCGCGCGGCCGGCGGCGCCGCCCGGGCCGCCGACCACCTCGAAGCCCTGTCCGACAGGAGGGTCCCGTGACCACCACCGACCCAGCCCCGGCCACGGCCGGCAAGGCGGCGCTCCGCGCCCGCCAGGTCGCCGCCCGCCGACCCGCCTACCGGGCCGAACTGGCCGACGGCACCGAGCGGTTCTTCGAACCGCGGCGCGCCGACTGCCCGTGGTGCGGCTCCGAGCGGCTGCGGGTCCGGCTGCGCACCACCGACCTGTTGCAGCACAAGCCGGGCCGGTTCGTCCTGGACGAGTGCCAGGACTGCGCGCACGTCTTCCAGAACCCCCGACTGACCAGCGAGGGGCTGGAGTTCTACTACCGCGACTTCTACGACGGCCTGGGCGAGCAGCGGCTCGGCGGGGTCTTCGGCACCCGCACCGCGGCCTACCGCGACCGCGCCCGCTCGGTGGCTCCCTTCGCCGCCGCGCCCGGCAGCTGGCTCGACGTCGGCACCGGGCACGGCCACTTCTGCGAGACCGCCCGCGAGGTCTTCCCCGACACCGCCTTCGACGGCCTGGACCTCAGCGAGGGCGCCGAACTCGCGGAACGGAACGGTCGGTTGGCGCACGGCTTCCGGGGCTCCCTGCCCGATCTCGCACCCGGGCTGGCCGACCGGTACGAGGTGGTGAGCATGTTCCACTACCTGGAGCACAGCACCGACCCGGTCCGCGAGCTGGCCGCCGCCCGCCAGGTGCTGCGCCCCGGCGGGCTGCTGCTGATCGAGGTCCCGGACCCGCAGAGCCGCTACGCCCGCCTGCTGGGCCGCTGGTGGCTGCCCTGGCTCCAGCCGCAGCACCTGAACCTGATGCCGGCCGCCAACCTGCGCCGCCGGCTCGGCGAACTCGGCTTCACCGTCGTGCTGGAGCAGCACGGCGAACCGCACGACCCGGTGGACCTGCTGGCCGCCTGCTGGCTGCTGCTGGACGCGGGCGCGCCGCGCGAGGACGCGCCCTGGCTGCCGGGCGACCCGCCGGGACGGCTGCGGCGGGCGCTGCGCGGGGCGGTGTTCCTGGCCGGTGCGCCCGTCCTGCTGCTCGCGGCGCTGCTCGACCGGCTGGCCGCCCGGTCCGCCGGCCGTACCGGCCTGTCGAACGCCTACCGGCTGCTGGCCCGCCGGAAGTGATCGGGGGCCTCCGTCAGGCCCTCGGAGCCCCGGCTGCCGGGGTGCGGGTCGGCGCGGTTCGGAGCAGTGCGGTTCGGAGCAGTGCGCGCCAGGAATGCCAGAAGTGGACGCAAGCCGCGCGGCCCGCATGAAGTGGCGCGGGTGCTCCGGCGTGGAGCGGCTCGTTCTCGGGGCCGGCGAGGAACGGTGACGATGTCGGGCCCGCCCACCATGGCGTGGTCGCGGGCCGAGGTCCGGTCGACCTGATCCTCCGTCACCACGATGTCAGGGATGGCGCCTCTCCGCGGAAGACGGCGGTTCTGTTGTCCGGTCGAGGAGTTCCTTGCTGACGACGAGTTCGACGCCCCGTTTCAGGAGGAGGGCCGCGGTCGAGTGCCCCGCGTCGTGGAAGCGGAGCTGCCGGACGTGTGCGCGGCGGGGGAGTGCGGTGAACCGGCGGCCTTGGTGGCTGACAGTCGGTAGTCGGTGCATGGGCTCAGGAGAGGTTGCCGGAGCCCGGGTGTCGCCCCGCCGGACAACGAATGAACGGACGCTTGCCGCCTCGGGAACGCGGCGATAGAGCAAATCGGTTGTTGTTCCGACATATCAGCCGCCTGCCCTGAATTTTCAAGATCCCTGCAAAAACCCATCAGGACCGTTGACACCGCGTTAACGGCCCGAGTAGCGTCACTGATCATCGCGCTGATAATACGTATTATCAGCGATGGCGCCATAGCCACCGGAGGAGTTCCCCCGTGTCAAGGATCACGCAGCGTGACATCGCTCGCCTCGCCGGCGTAAGCCAGGCGGTGGTCTCGCTCGTGCTGAACAAGAGGACCGACGCGACGACCCGCATCGCTCCCGAGACCAGGCAGCGCGTCCTCGACGTGATCAAGGAGACCGGGTACGCGGCCGACCCCGTGGCCCGCCGCATGGTGCGTCAGCACAATCAGATCATCGGCGTATTCACCTACGAATCGGTGTTCCCGAGCACCAGCGCCGACTTCTACTACCCCTTCCTGCGTGGCATCGAGGAGTGTGCCGAGCAGCTCAGGTGCGACCTGCTGCTGTTCACCAGCGCTCCGGTCATCGACGGGCGGCGCAAGGTGTTCCACGAGAACAACCGGCTGCGGATCGCCGACGGCTGCATCCTGCTCGGCCGGGACATCCCGGACGACGAACTGGCCCGGCTGAATCGCGAGAGCTACCCGTTCGTGGCCGTCGGCCGACGCGACGACGCGGGTGGCCCGGTGCCCTGCGTGGGGGCGGACTACGCCGCCGCCACCCGGAAGCTGGTCGAGCGGGCCCGGGAGCTCGGGCACCGGGAGTTCGCCTACGTCGGGGCGGGGGAGGGAGCGGAGTCCGCCGACGACCGGATGACCGGGTTCCGCGCCGGCACCCGAGGCAGCGGCCGGCACGAGCGGACGGCGGGCCGATCCCCGGGGGAGACCCTGGACGCGCTGCTTGCCGCCGGGGTGACCGTCGCCGTGGTCGAGGGCCACGCCGACGGGGTCGCGCTGATCCGGGCGGCCCGGGAACGCGGCGTCGACGTGCCCGGTGACCTGTCGGTCGTGGTGACCGGCGTACCGGCCGAGTCGGCGGACGCCGACATCGCGAGCACCGGCTTTCGCATTCCGCGCCGGGAGATGGGCTGGCAGTCGGTGGAACTCCTCGCCGCCTTACTGGAAGACGGGCCGACCACCACGCTCCAGCGGCTCCTGCCGTGCCACTTCGTCGAGGGGCAGACCCTCGGCGAACCGAGAAAGGACAGTTCTTGACCGAGATACGCAGCGACGTGCTGGTGGTCGGCGGAGGGCTGGGCGGCGTCGCCGCGGCGCTCGCCGCCGCCCGCGCCGGCCGGACCGTGGTGCTGACCGAGGAGTTCGACTGGATCGGAGGGCAGCTCACCAGCCAGGCGGTCCCGCCGGACGAGCACTCCTGGGTGGAGCAATTCGGCGTCACGGCAAGCTACCGGGCCCTGCGCGACGGCATTCGCGACTACTACCGCCGGCACTACCCGCTCACCGAACGGGCCAGGGCCCGCCTCGAACTGAATCCCGGCGGCGGCTGGGTGAGCAAGCTCTGCCACGAACCGCGGGTCGCGGTGGCGGTCATCTCGGCGATGCTCGCGCCCTACCGTGCCAGCGGGCGGCTCACCGTCCTCCAGCCGTACCGGCCGACCTCCGCCGACACCGACGGCGACCGGGTGACCGCCGTGACCCTGACTCACCGCGACACCGGCGAGAAGGTCCACGCCACCGCCTCCTACGTGCTGGACGCCACCGAGACCGGCGACCTGCTGCCGCTCACCGGCACCGAGTACGTCACCGGCTTCGAGTCCGCCGCCGACACCGGCGAGCCGAACGCCCCGCAGGTCGCCCAGCCGCTGAACATGCAGGCCGTATCGGTGTGCTTCGCCATGGACCACGTCGACGGCGACCACACCATCGACAAGCCCGCGGACTACGACTTCTGGCGGTCCTACCAGCCCGACGTGTGGGGCGGACCGCTGCTGTCCTGGCAGTACCCGCACCCCAGGACGCTGGAGCGCGTCGGGCACGACTTCAGCCCCAACCCCGACGACGACCCGCTGGCGGTCAACGCCGACCAGCGCGTCAATCCCGGCAACGCCAACCTGTGGACGTTCCGCCGGATCGCCGCCCGGCGCACCTTCACCGACGGCGCTTACCCCAGCGACATCACCCTGGTCAACTGGCCGATGATCGACTACCTCGAAGGCCCGGTCCTCGACGTCCCCGACGCCGCCGACCACCTGCGCCGGGCCAGGGAGCTGAGCTTCGCCTTCCTGTACTGGATGCAGACCGAGGCGCCCCGCCCGGACGGCGGCACCGGATTCCCGGGGCTGCGGCTGCGCGGCGACATCACCGGCGGCACCGACGGCCTGGCCCAGGCCCCGTACATCCGCGAGGCGCGCCGGATCAAGGCCGACTACACCGTCGTCGAGCAGGACCTCTCGCTCGCCGTCCGCGGGGAGCGGGGCGCCGTGCGCTACCCGGACTCCGTCGGCCTGGGCATGTACCGGATCGACCTGCACCCCTCGACGGGCGGCGACAACTACATCGACGTCGGCTGCAGCCCGTTCGAGATCCCGCTGGGCGCGCTTCTCCCGCAGAGGGTCGAGAACCTCCTGCCCGCCGGCAAGAACATCGGCACCACCCACATCACCAACGGCGCCTACCGGGTCCACCCGGTCGAGTGGAACATCGGGGAGGCCGCCGGCGCGCTCGCCGCCTTCTGCCTCGCTCACGGCACCCGCCCCCGTGCGGTCCGGGAGACCCCCGAGCTGCTCTCGGCCTTCCAGGACCAGCTCACCGCGGCCGGCGTCGAACTGCGCTGGCCCGACATCACGGGCTACTAGGCCCCCACGCACCCCCGAGGAGAACACCATGTCGATTCGAAGAGGGCTGGCCACGGTCGCCGCCGCGATGTCCGCCACGCTGGTCCTGGCCGCGTGCGGTGGAGAGGGCTCGGAGGGCGAGAAGGGTCCGGTGAGCCTGCGGATGACGGTCTGGACCTCCAACAAGCCGCACCTGACGCTCTTCAACGAGATCGCCGCCGAGTACATGGCGGCCCACCCCGAGGTCAAGGACATCAAGTTCGACCCGCTGCCGTTCGAGAGCTACAGCACGGCGCTCACCACCCAGATGACCGGCGGCAACGCCCCCGACCTCGCGTGGGTCTTCGAGACGGACGCGGCCGACTTCGTCAGCTCCGGGGCCCTGGTGCCGCTCGACGACACCCTGAAGCAGACCAGCGGCTACCAGTACGACGACCTGATCCCGAGCACCACCAAGCTCTGGAAGCACGACGACAAGCTGTACGCGTACCCGTTCTCCACCTCGCCGTTCGGTGTCTTCGTCAACCACGACCTGCTGAAGGAGGCCGGCCAGCAGACCCCGGACGAGCTCGTCAAGGCGGGCAAGTGGGACTGGTCGACCGTGCTCGCCGAGGGCGCCGAGGTGCACCGCTCCACCGGCAAGGCCGGCGTGGTGATCCGTGACTTCGAGTACAAGGAATGGGGCAACGCGGCCACCTTCTGGGGCGGCTGGAAGGCCGAGCCCTGGAGTGCCGACGGCAAGACCTGCACCTTCGACAGCCAGCCGATGGTCGACGCGATGACCGCCCTGCACAAGGGGATCTTCCAGGACAAGGCGATGCCGGGCCCCGGCGAGTCCGCCGACTTCTTCACCGGCGACGCGGCGATGACCATCACCCAGATCAGCCGGGCGGCTCTGCTGAACGGCGCCAAGTTCGAGTGGGACCTGGTGCCGCTGCCGGCCGGACCGGGCGGCGACTACTCGGTGATCGGCCAGGCCGGCATCGGCGTGGTCAAGCGGGGCGGCCACACCAAGGAGGCCAAGGACTTCCTCGCCTACTTCACCAACCCGCAGAACTCCGCCAAGCTCGCCGCCTACTTCCCGCCGCCCCGGGAATCCCAGCTCACCGCGGAGAACCTGGCCAAGACCAACCCGCTGCTGAAGAACGACCAGCTCGAAAGCGTGGTCGTCAACGGAGTCAAGAAGGGTGTGGTCAAGCCGGGCCACGCCGGCCAGGCCGAACTCGCCCAGCGGGTCCGCGCCGGACTGGACCCGCTGTGGACGCCGAACGCCGACGTCAAGGGCGTTCTCGGCGACCTGTGCAAGAACATCTCCCCGCTGCTGGGGAAGTGACCATGTCCGTCTCCCCGCGAACAGCGGTGGCAGACCCGCCCAAGAGCGGGTCCGCCACCGCGGGGCAGCCGCCGCGACGTCCGTTCTGGACCCGGCGCCGACGCGACCAGCTCGCCGGCCTCGCGTTCATCTCGCCCCAACTCCTCGGCAGCGCCGTATTCGTGCTGCTGCCCATCGCCCTGGTCGTCCGGTACAGCCTGTACGAGTGGAACGTGCTGGCCGGCGACTTCCACTACACGGGCGGCGACAACTACACCCAGCTGCTGGACGACGCCAACCTGCCCCAGGTACTGAAGTCCACGGCCCTGTTCTCGGTCGGCCTGGTGGTGCTCAACCTCTCCCTGGCCCTCCTGCTCGCCGTCCTGCTCAACCAGAAGCTGCGCGGAATGACGGTGTTCCGCACGCTGTTCTTCTCTCCCGTCGTGGTGTCGCTGGTCGCCTGGACCATCGTGTGGGGCTTCCTGCTCCAGGCCAACGGCGGCATCAACGGCCTGCTGCGCACCGTCGGCATCGACGGACCCAACTGGCTGCGCGGCGAGGGCACCGCCATGCTCTCGGTCATCGTCGTGCAGGTGTTCAAGAACGTCGGTCTGAACATGGTGCTGTTCCTGGCCGCGCTCCAGGGCGTGCCCAAGGAGCTGTACGAGGCGGCCCGGGTCGACGGGGCCGGCGCGTGGATCCGGTTCCGGTCCGTCACCCTGCCGCTGATCAGCCCGACGATCCTGCTGACGTCGGTGATCACCATCGTGGGTTCGCTCCAGGTGTTCGCGCAGATCGCGGTGCTCACCCAGGGCGGCCCGAAGCTGTCCACCACCGTGCTCGTCTACTACCTCTACCAGCAGGCCTTCCAGTTCCATCACTTCGGCTACGGCGCGACCCTGTCCATCCTGCTGCTGCTGATCGTGCTGGCGCTCACCGTGCTGCAGTGGCAGATGCGCAAGAGGTGGGTCTTCCATGAATCGTAGAATCCCGCCGCGCACCCGAGTCGCCCTGTACGGCCTGCTCTGCGTGCTCGCGATCCCCTTCGTCTTCCCGACCTGGTGGATGGTGACGTCGTCGTTCAAGCCCATCAGCGACATCTTCTCCTACCCGCCGAAGCTCTTCCCGACCAACCCGACGGTCTCGGCCTACCGGGACGTCTTCGACGGGCGCCCGTTCGTCCAGCAGTACGTCAACAGCATCTACATCGCCGTGCTGGTGACGGTGGGGACGATGATCGTGTCCTCGCTCGCCGGGTACGCCTTCGCCCGCATCAGGTTCCGTGGCCAGAACGCGCTGTTCCTGGTGGTGCTGGTGGGCCTGCTCATCCCGAGCGAGGTCACCATCGTCCCGCTCTTCCAGATGTTCAACGACCTCGGCCTGATCAACACCCACTGGCCGCTGATCCTGGTGCCGATCTTCGGCGCGCCGAGCGTCATGGCCACGTTCATCATGCGGCAGTTCTTCATCAGCCTGCCCAGTGAACTGGAGGAGGCCGCCCGGATCGACGGCGTCGGCTACTTCGGCACGTTCTGGCGGATCGCCCTGCCGCTGGCCAGGCCGGCGCTCGGCGCCGTCGGGATCTTCACCTTCCTGCAGAGCTGGAACCTCTACCTGGAACCGGTGGTGTACCTCTCCTCGCCGGAGAACTTCACCCTGCCGCAGGCGCTCACCCAGTACGTGGACTCCTACGGCGGGGCCATGTGGAACGTCCAGCTCGCCGCGGCGTCGCTGACCGCCGTCCCGGTGCTGATCGTGTTCGTCATCGCCCAGAAGCAGTTCATCGAGGGCCTCGCCCATACGGGGCTGAAGTGAACGCCACACTCGGCATCGACATCGGCGGCACCAAGACGCTGGCCGCCCTCGTCGGACCCGACGGCGCCGTGCTCGACCAGGCGCGAGCCGACACCCCGGCCGCGCAGGGCCCGGACGCGGTGCTGCGGACCGCCGCCGACCTGGCCCGGCGCCTCGGCGGCGCCGGTCCGGTCGGCGTCGGCGCCGCGGGTCTCATCGACCCGGCCACCGGCGTCGTCCGGTACGCCACCGACTCCCTGCCCGGCTGGGCCGGGACGCCGGTGGCCGATGCGCTGGCCCAGCGCATCGGCCGGCCCGTCGTGGTGGACAACGACGTCAACGCCGCCGCCCTCGGCGAGAGCTGGGCCGGGGCCGCCCGCGGCCACGCACATGTGCTGCTGGTCGCGGTCGGCACCGGCCTCGGCGGCGGCCTGGTCCGCGGCGGCGCCGTCGACCACGGGGCGCGCGGCGGCGCCGGAGAGACGGCTCATCTTCCGGCGCCGGACGCCGACAAGCTGACCTGCGGCTGCGGGCGCACCGGGCACCTGGAGGGCGTGGCCTCCGGCACCGGTCTCGCCCGCGCCTATCGGCTGCGCACCGGGGCGGACGTCACCGGCCGTGAGGTCGCCGCCCGCTGCGCCGCCGGCGACCCGGCCGCCGTGGAGGTCCTCGCCACCGCCGGCCACGCCCTCGGCCGGGCCCTCGCGGGTCTGGTGGCGCTGCTCGATCCGCAGACGGTGGTGGTGGCCGGAGGCGCCGGCAGGGCGCTGCTGCCGTACGCCCGGAGCGCGTACGCCGCCGAGCGGCTGCCGGTCCACGCCGACGTGTCGCTGGTCCCGGCCGCGCTCGGTGACGCGGCGGTCGCCGTCGGCGCGGCCCGGGCGGCGATGATCCGGCGAGCCATGTGCCTGCCGTCCGGTCCGGGGCCGTCCGGTCCGGGGCCTGCCGGTCCGGGGCCTGCCGGTCCTGGGCAGGTCGATCCCGGGTCCGTCGATCCCGGTCCGGCCGAACCCGGCGGCCGGCCGCGGCCGGTCACCTTCCCGCGCACCACCGAAACGGAGCCCCAGTGAACGTTCTCGACACCCTCCGCGGCGGCCTGGTGGTCTCCTGCCAGCCGCTGCCGGACGAACCCGCCGACCCGATGCGCGACGCATCCGTGCAGGCAAGGGTCGCCGCCGCCGCGGTCCTCGGCGGCGCGGCCGGCATCCGCGCCAACGCCCCCGAGGACATCGCCGCCGTGCGGGCGGCGGTGGACGTGCCGGTCATCGGCCTGTGGAAGGACGGCCCCGGGCCGGTCGTGATCACGCCGACCGGCAGGCACGCCCGAGCCGTCGCGCAGGCCGGGGCGCACCTGGTCGCCATCGACGCCACCGACCGTCCGCGGCCCGAGCCGTTCGCGGCCGTCGTCGCCGCCGCGCACGCCGCCGGCGTCCTCGTCCTGGCGGACGTGTCCACCGAGGCGGAGGGACAGGCCGCGGCCGACGCGGGCGCCGACGCCGTCGCCACCACGCTCTCCGGCTACACCTCGCACACCCCGAAGACCCCGGGGCCCGACCTCGGCCTGCTGGAACGTCTGGTCACGCGGCTGTCCGTTCCGGTGATCGCCGAAGGCCGCTACCGCACAGCGGACGACCTGCGACGCGCCTACGCCGCCGGGGCACACGCCGTGGTGGTGGGCAACGCCATCACCTCACCCCTGTACCTGACCAGGGAGCTGGCCCGGTCAGTTCCCGCTCACACCGACGCGAACGGAGTGCACCCCTGATGAGAAGACGCACGGTCCTCACCGCCGGAGCCACCGTCCTGGCCGCCCCGCTGCTGGGCCTCACCCCGCAGGCGGCCGGCGCGGCCCCACGTCCGAGCCGCCGGATCGCCCTCGTCCCGCTCGACGACCGGCCCGTCAACGTCTACTGCCCGACCATGACCGCCGCCGTCGCCGGCGTCGACCTCGTACTGCCGCCGCGCAAGACCCTCGGCCGCTTCTTCCAGCCCGGGGACGGCGCGGCCGTCGCCCGCTGGCTGGGCTCGGTCGGCGCGGACGAGTACGTGATCTCGGTGAGCATGCTCGCCTACGGCGGCCTGATCGCCTCCCGCACGGGCACGCCCACTCTTGAGTCGGCGCGGGCCAACGTCGCGGCGATCCGGGCACTGCGGGCGGCCCGGCCGAGCGCGCAGATCGTGGTCCACGACACCATCCAGCGCCTCGCGTTGACCCCCGGCAACCCCGACCTCGAACAGTACGTGGCCGCGCTGGTCGAGTGGGCCAAGCTGTACGACCAGGTGGAGAACCTCGGCCGGGAAGAGCTGCGGCCCCGGCTCACGGCAGTGCGGGCCACCATCCCGGACGCGGTGGTCGACGACTACCTGAAGGCGCGGGCCCGCAACCACGAGGTCAACCGGCAGATGGTCGAGTGGGTCGCGGACGGCACCATCAGTCATCTGGTGCTCTCCGAGGACGACACCGCCCCGGTGGGCCTGGCCCGGGCCGAACGCGTCGAGCTCGAGAAGCTGGTCGAGCGGTTGGGGGTCGGCCTGCGGGTCGAGGTCTTCCCCGGCGCGGACGAGGTCGATGCGCTGCTGGTCGCCCGGCTGATCGCCGCGGGCACCTCGCCCACCTACCGGGTGGAGTACGCCGGGACTTCCGGCGAGCAGTGGACGGCGGAACTCGAGGGCATCCCGTTCGCGGAGAACATCCGCCGGCACGTGAAGTCCGTCGGCGGCACCGTCGTCAACGGCCGCGCCGACCTGGTGCTCATGGTCAACACCCCTTCGGCGAACAAGGACCAGCGGGCGGCCGACCTCGCCGCGTTCGCCCGCCGGGTCGCCGGGCTGACGGCGGCCGGGGAGTCGGTCGTCGTGGTGGACCCGATCTTCGTCAACCGCGCCGACCACGACCTGGTGGCCGAGCTGGAACAGCGCGTCGACCTGGCCGCGCTGCTGTCGTACTCCGGCTGGAACACCGGCGGCAACGCCCTCGGTCTGGCCCTGGCCCATGGCACCGCTCGCTGGGCCTTCCTGAAGCGCTCGACCAGCGGACTGGGGGTACCGGCGCTGACCGGGCCGGGCCGGGCGCACGCGGAGTACCTGCTCTACCGGTTCGTCAAGGACGACCACTGGAAGAACGTCATCCAGAAGGCCGCCTACGCGGAGGCCAGGTCCAAGGGGTGGAACCCGTTGAACCTGACGGCCGAGCAGAAGGCCGTCTTCGACGGCTGGGTCCAAGACCGCCTCGCCCCGGTGACCCGCCAGTACTTCACCGACCACTTCGCCGGCCACCACCTCCTCCTCGGCCGCCGCGGCGCGACCACCCGCACCGCCAAGCTCGCCGCCGTCAGTGACATCCATATCGAACTGCCCTGGGACCGCCTCTTCGAGGTGACGCTCGAACCCCACCTCACCCTGGCCTGAGAGGAGAGGAGTGCGAGCGATGCGGCACAGCCCCCGCCGCCGCAGCATCCTCACCCCCGGCACCGTCGTCCAGTTCCGGGCCAACGCCGCAAAGGCCCAGGGTGCGCTGGCCCAGGGCGCCAAGCTCGTCCTCTCGCCCAGCAAGAAGGCGTACTTCGACATGAAGTACGACGCCAACACGCCGATCGGGCACGACTGGGCCGGCCACACCGACGTCCAGGACGGCTACACCTGGGACCCGGTCACCTACGTCCCCGGCGTCGCGGAGATCGGGTGGTCGCCGGTCGACGGGCGGGGATGGGAGGAATACCGGGTACGGCTTGCCACGCACGCGCCGCGATGGTCAGGGCGTGGGTGGCAGTACCACCGATCGGTGGAGGTGCCGTGGGGGTGACCCGGTGACGGGGTGGCTTCTGCCGACCAGGTGACGTGGTGACCCGGTCATCGCTGCTGGACATGGCTGCCGGGCATCGCCGCGGCCACCGACCTGAGCCCTCCTGGCCTGGACGCCGCAAGGTCCCGTCGCTCCGGACGTACTCCGGAGCGACGGGACCGCGCCCTGCGCGCGGGCGGGCGGCCGTACGGGCAAGAAGGTGACTGCCCGCGGATCGCTGCCGCGTGGGCCGCCCGGCTCTCCGGGAGATCGGTGAACCGGTCGTACGTGGCCGGCCTGGGGTCAACGGCCTGGTGGACCGTCAACCGCGTAAGTCTGGCGGTCAGTCAAGGCTGACGTCGAACTTGACGGTGACCGGCGCGTGGTCCGACCAGCGCTCCGCGTGGGTGTCGGCGCGCTCCACCCGGCCGTCGGTGGCGCGGGCGGCGAGGCCCGGGGTGGCGACCTGGAGGTCGATCCTCCAGCCGGAGTCGTTGTCGAAGGCGCGGCCGCGGTAGGACCACCAGGAGTAGGGGCCGGTGCGGTCGGGGTGGAGGGCGCGGACGACGTCGACGTAGCCGGCCTCGTCGTAGACGCGGGAGAGCCAGGCGCGCTCCTCGGGGAGGAAGCCGGCGGACTTCTGGTTGGCCTTCCAGTTCTTGAGGTCCTCGGGGCGGTGGGCGATGTTCCAGTCGCCGCAGACCACGACCTCGCGCCCGTCGGCCTCGGCGCGGGTGCGCAGGGCGGTGAGGTGGACGAGGAATTCCGCCATGAAGCGCTCCTTCTCGTCCTGGCGCTCGGTGCCCACCTCGCCGGAGGGGAGGTAGAGGCTGGCGATGGTCAGTCCCGGCAGGTCGATTTCGACGTACCTGCCCGAATTGTCGAATTCCGCCGACTCGAAGCCGATCACGGTGCGCTGCGGCTCCTCGCGGGAGAGCACCGCGACGCCGGCCCGGCCCTTGGTGGCGGCGGGGGCCCAGACCGCGTGCCAGCCGTCGAGGTCGCGCAGTTCGACGGGCAGCTGCTCGGGTTCGGAGCGCACCTCCTGGAGGCAGACCACGTCCGCCTCGGTGCCGGCCAGCCATTCGACGAAGCCCTTCTTGGCCGCCGCCCGGATTCCGTTCACGTTCACACTCGTCACCACGATCACCCGGGCAGCCTACCGACTGGCCGTACCCGACCCGAATCGTGACGCGCGGCGGAAGGCCGCCCGGGCCGGATGCGGAAGGGCGTCCGGGCCGGATGGTGACAGCGGCTGACAGGAAGTGGCGTGAACGCGGCATGAAAATCCGCGCCGGTCCGGTCCGGCCGCGCCATTGGTCTTGACCATCTCCGGACGGAGCACCTAGGGTCACTTACTGCAAGGACCTTTAATAAAGAAGGACGGATAAAGGCCCGCTCTCCACCTGCCGTAACAACGGACCGTGGACCCGGGATCCGCCCTCCTTGTCACAGGGCCGACAACAGCGGTGGAGGACACGGTGGGGACGACAGGACAGCTCTCGGCGGTACCGGAGCCGAAGTACTGGCACCTGCGCACGGTGCTGCTGCGCGCCATCGACTCGGAGTTCTCCACCGGTCAGGTGCTGCCCAACGAGCGCGAGCTCTCGGCCCGCTTCGGCGTGGCGCGGGCGACGCTGCGGCAGGCGCTCGACCAGCTGGAGCTGGAGGGCCGCCTGGTCCGTCGCCGGGGGATCGGCACCCTGATCGCCGCCCCGCGGGTCGGCGTCCCGGTCAACCGGCAGGAGGAGGGCTGGCCCGGCGCCGCGCGCAGCCACGCCTGGCGGACGGTCGACTGCACCACCGCCCCCGCCGCCGAGCAGCTGGCGAAGAACCTGGGCATCGCCGAGGGCGCCACCGTGCACACCGTGCGCCGGGTCCGCCTGGTGGAGGGCCGCGCGGTGGCCACCGAGTCGCTGCACGTCCCGGCCGCCACCCTGCCGCACCTACCGGGCTTCCGTGCCGAGAGCGACCGCGCCCGTTCGGTGCTGCGCCAGCTGGAGCGCCTGGAGGTGGACGGCGAGTCCCGCTCGGTCGAGCTGGGTGTCGCCGAGGCCGAGCAGGCCGCGCTGCTGGAGCGCCCGCCCGGCGCGCCCGTCCTGGTCATGACCACGCAGTACGCCGCGGCCGGCCGACTGGTCGCCCTGGCGGTCTCCACCTACCGGGCGGACACCTGCAAGCTGACCTTCGGCTCGACCGGACTGGTCGAGGTCACCCCGGTCGGCGCGGCGGCTGAGGTCCGCACCGCCTCCTGAACCATTTTCCGGAAACCCTCAGGCAATGGCCCGGACGCCACCGGGCGTCCGGGCCATTGCCGT